>NZ_JAIUHK010000029.1:0-81652 GCF_020165075.1 Mesorhizobium sp. CA4 | reverse complement strand
CCCAGCCTCCATTCGCTGGCGATAAAACCGGACAACTCATGTGCTACCTAACCCGGACAACTCATGCGCTTACGACACTCGGTCACGGGCAGGTTTGCTTCTGGGCCGAAGCGTGCTATTGCGCCGCGCGAAATGGCTCAAAGCCGCGCCTTAGATCGAAATTCAGAGCCTGAGGCTCAATCTTCGATCTCGCCCTCACCTCTTGGAAACAAAGTTTATGTCCGCCCCACGCGTCAGTTTCGTCAGTCTCGGGTGCCCGAAAGCGCTCGTCGATTCCGAGCGCATCATCACACGGCTCCGCGCCGAAGGCTACGAGATCGCGCGCAAGCACGACGGCGCCGACCTCGTCGTCGTCAACACCTGCGGCTTCCTCGATTCCGCGCGCGACGAGTCGCTTAACGCCATCGGTTCCGCCCTTTCCGAGAACGGCCGCGTCATCGTCACCGGCTGCCTCGGCGCCGAGCCGGAGGTCATCCGCGAGAAGCATCCCAATGTGCTGGCGATCACCGGCCCGCAGGCCTATGAAAGCGTGATGGCGGCGGTGCATGAAGCGGCTCCGCCCAGCCACGATCCCTATGTCGATCTGTTGCCGCCGCAGGGCGTGAAGCTGACGCCGCGCCACTACGCCTATCTGAAGATCTCCGAGGGCTGCAACAACCGCTGCACCTTCTGCATCATCCCGGCGTTGCGCGGCGATCTCGTCTCGCGCCCGGCCGCGGACGTGCTGCGCGAGGCCGAAAAGCTCGCCAAGGCCGGCGTCAAGGAGATCCTCGTCATCTCGCAGGACACCAGCGCCTACGGCGTCGACATCAAGTACCAGACGTCGATCTTCGGCGATCGCGAGGTGCGGGCGAAATTCCTCGATCTCGCCGAGGAGCTCGGCAAGCTCGGCATCTGGATACGCATGCACTATGTGTACCCCTACCCGCATGTGGCCGACGTCATTCCGCTGATGGTGGAAGGAAAGATCCTTCCCTATCTCGACATTCCCTTCCAGCACGCCTCGCCGCAAGTGCTGAAGAACATGCGCCGCCCGGCGCATGGCGAAAAGACGCTGGACCGCATCCGTGGCTGGCGCGAGGTCTGCCCGGATATCGCTATCCGCTCGACCTTCATCGTCGGCTTCCCCGGCGAGACCGAAGACGATTTCCAGATGCTGCTCGACTGGCTGGACGAAGCCAGGATCGATCGCGCCGGCTGTTTCAAATACGAGCCGGTCAAGGGCGCGCGCTCCAACGATCTCGGGCTCGAGCAGGTGCCGCAGGAAGTCAAGGAAGCGCGCTGGCACCGTTTCATGCAGCGCCAGCAGAAGATCTCGGCAACGCAGCTCGCCAGGAAGGTCGGCAAGCGCCTGCCGGTGCTGATCGACGAGGCACATGGCACATCCGGCAAAGGCCGCGCCAAATACGACGCGCCGGAGATCGACGGCTCGGTGCACATCCAATCGCGGCGGCCGCTGCGCGCCGGCGAGATCGTCACGGTCAAGATCGATCGCGCGGATGCGTACGATCTATATGGCTCGGCGGTCTGACAGCCTCGCGAAAGCTGACATCTGCAATGAAAAGGGCGCCCTGCGGCGCCCTTTTCCGTTTCGGTTCCGCGACTTGCCGCTTATTGCGGCAGCTTGTCGTCGATGCCTTTGACGTAGAAATTCATGCCGAGCAGCGTGGCGTCGTCGGCAACCTCGCCGTCCTTCAGCCAGGGCGAGCCGTCCTGCTTGGATACCGGGCCAGTGAAGGGATTCCAGCCGCCGGCGATCTTCTTCTCGGTCGCCTCGGCCATCGCCTTCACGTCGTCGGGCATGTTGGTGTAGGGGGCGAGCTTGACCGCGCCATCCTTGATGCCCAGCCACACATTGTCCGGCTTCCAGGTGCCGTCGAGCGCCGCCTGCACGCGGCTGATGTAATACGGACCCCATTCGTCGGTCAGCGAGGTCAGTTGCGCGTGCGGCGCGAACTTGATCATGTCCGACGACTGGCCGAAGCCATGCAGTTTGCGCTCCTCGGCCACCTGCAGCGGGGCGGTCGAGTCGGTGTGCTGGACGATGATGTCGGCGCCCTGGTCGAACAGCGCCTTGGCGGCGTCGGCTTCCTTGCCCGGATCGAACCAGGAGTTCACCCACACGATCTTCACCTTGAAGTCGGGATTGACCGATTGGGCGCCGAGCATGAAGGAGTTGATGCCCATCACCACTTCCGGGATCGGGAAGGAGACGATGTAGCCGGCAAGGCCCTTCTTCGATTCCTTGGCCGCGATCTGGCCGAGCACATAGCGGCCTTCATAGAAGCGGGCGTTGTAGATGCCGAGATTGTCGCCGGTCTTGAAGCCGGTGGCATGCTCGAACATCACCTTGGGGAACTTCTTGGCGACCTTCACCTCGGCATCCATGAAGCCGAAGGAGGTGCCGAAGATGATCTTGCAATTCTCGCGCGCCAGGCGCTCGAAAGCGCGGTCGGCGTCCGGGCCTTCCGACACGTTTTCGAGATAGGCGGTCTCGACCTTGTCGCCGAGCGCCTTCTCGACCTCGAGGCGGCCCTGATCGTGCTGGTAGGAATAGCCGAAATCGCCGATCGGACCCGTATAGACCCAGCAGGCCTTCAGCTTGTCGGCGGCCTCGGCGGTCGCCGCCAGCGACAGGGCTGCGGCCGTGGTGATCAACGCAATAAGCAATTTTTTCATTGTGTTACCTCTCTGAGTTAAGCCTTGGAGCTTCCCGTCTTTTTGTTGTCGTCAACGATCCGGAACGAATGGCTGCCCCAACGAAGCCGGCGTGTTCATCATCGTCAGCCGCTTGTTGCGCGAGATTAGAACGAGAACCATGATGGTTGCCAGATAGGGCAGCGAAGAAAGAAACTGCGAAGGCACCGGAATGCCAAAAGCCTGTGCATGAAGCTGGCCGATCCACACCGCGCCGAAGATATAGGCGCCGGCCAGCACCCGCCACGGGCGCCAGGAAGCGAACACCACCAGTGCCAGCGCGATCCAGCCGCGGCCCGCGCTCATGTTCTCGACCCATTGCGGCGTGTAGACCAGCGACAGGTGCCCGCCGGCAAGGCCGGCGCAGGCGCCGCCGAAGATCACGGCGAGATAGCGGTAGCGGATGACCTTGATGCCGAGCGCGTGCGCCGAGGTATGGCTGTCGCCGATCGAACGCAGCGTAAGCCCCGTGCGCGTCTTGAACAGGAACCACATCACCGCCGCGGTCAGGGCGATCGAGATGTAGAAGACCGGGTCCTGGCCGAAGACCAGCTTGCCGACCACCGGGATCGAGCTGATCCCCGGGATGTCCAAATTGGGCAATCTCACGCCCGGCTGACCGACGAAGCTGGTGCCGATCATGCCGGAGAGGCCGAGGCCGAGCAGCGTCAGCGACAGGCCGGTCGCCACCTGGTTAGTCGCAAGCGACAGCGTCATGACGGCAAACAGCAGCGAGAACAGCGCGCCGACGATGATCGCGGCAAGCAGCCCGATCCACGGCGATCCGGTCAGATACCCTGCGCCAAAGCCGCCCACGGCGCCCATGATCATCATGCCCTCGACGCCGAGATTGAGCACGCCGGAGCGCTCGACCACCAACTCGCCGATCGCCGCGATCAGAAGCGGTGTCGCCGCGGTCGCGATGGTCAAAAGGATATTGACGGTGATGTCCATCAGCGGGCCTCCCCGAGCTTGGGCGCTGCTTCGAGCGCCGCGCCCTTCGGCTTCGTCAGCGCCATGCCGATCAGGCGTATGCGGTAATGGATGAGCGTGTCGCAGCCGAGCACGAAGAACAAAAGCATGCCCTGGAACACGCGCGCCACCTTGTCGGAAATGCCGAGCGCGCTCTGCACCGCCTCGCCGCCGAGATAGGTCAGCGCCAGCACCAGGCCCGCCGCGACGATGCCCAGTGGGTTGAGGCGCCCAAGGAAGGCGACGATGATAGCGGTGAAGCCGTAGCCGGGAGAGATCACCGGCTGCAACTGGCCGATGGCGCCGGAGACCTCGGAGATGCCGGCCAGGCCGGCCAGCGCCCCGGACAGAAGGAAGGCGAAGAACACCATCTTGTTGAAGCCGAAGCCGGCAAAGCGCCCTGCCCTTGGGCTTGAACCCAGCACGCGGACCTCGAACCCTTTCAGCATGCGGCTCATCATCAGCCAGATCGCTACCGCGGCGACCAGCGCGAAGACGAAACCCCAATTGGCGCGGCCGGCATCCGGCATCAGTTCAGACAGCACGGCGGAATCGCCGAACTGGATGGTTTGCGGGAAGCCGTGGCCTTGCGGATCGCGCCAGGGGCCGCGCACCAGCCAGTCGAGGAAAAGCTGCGCGACATAGACCAGCATCAGGCTGGTGAGGATCTCATTGGTGCTGAAGCGCGTCTTCAGAAGCGCCGGGATCGATGCGTAGAAGGCGCCGCCGACCATGCCCAGCAAAAGCATCAGCGGGATCACCAGCGGGCCTTCGAATTGCGGGAACAGCACCGGCATGATCGAGCCGAAGATCGCGCCGAAAATGAACTGGCCTTCGGCGCCGATGTTCCAGATGTTGGCTTTGTAGCAGACCGAGAGGCCGACCGCGATCAGGATCAGCGGCGCTGCCTTGATCGCCAGCTCATGCAGCTGCCAGACCTGGCTGATCGGCTCGACGAAATAGATCTCGAATGCACTGAGCGGATTGACGCCGAGCAGCGCAAACATGATGGCGCCGGCAATGATCGTCAGCGCGAAGGCGATGAAGGGCGACAGCATCGAGAACAGCGCCGAGCGCTGCGGGCGTTTGACGAGTTCGATGCGCATCATGCGACCTCCAAGCTGTGTTCGGCATGGCCGGGCTCGGCGCCGCCCATCAACAGGCCGACCTTCTCGAAAGTCGCCTCGGCGATCGGCAGCGGCGTCGACAGTTCTCCGTTGTGCATGACAGCGATGGCGTCCGACAGTTCGAACAATTCGTCGAGATCCTGGCTGATGACCAGGACAGCGGAGCCGCTGCGGGCGAGCTCGATCAAAGCCTGGCGGATGTGAGCGGCAGCACCCGCGTCCACGCCCCATGTCGGCTGGTTGACGATCATGACGCTGGGCCTGCGGTCGAGCTCGCGGCCGACAATGAATTTCTGCAGATTGCCGCCCGATAGTGCGGCGGCCTCCGGATCGGGCGCGCTCTTGCGCACGTCCATGGCTTTAATGATACGCTGGGCGGCGCTGTAAACCGCGCCGTTCTTGACCGTGCCGCCCGAGCCGACGAAAGCCTTGCCGTCGGTGGCGTGACGAGACAGAAGCAGGTTCTCCGAAAGCTTCATGCGCGGCGCCGCGCCATGACCTAGCCGCTCCTCCGGCACGAAGGCGGCGCCCATCAGGCGGCGGCCGGTGATCGACAGGCCGCCGGCATCCTTGCCGCGGATGCGCACGGAACCGGCATCGTGCTGCAGCACCTCGCCGGAGACGGATTCGAAGAACTCGCCCTGACCGTTGCCGGCGACGCCGGCGATGCCGATCACTTCGCCGGCACGAACGGTGAGGTTGATGTTCTTCAGCGGGATGGCGAAGGGCGTCGCCGGCTTGCGGCTGAGGCCGCGGATTTCCAGCAGGGCCGGCGCCGTTTCGATGCCTTCCGCCGGCGCACGCACCACCGCCTTTACCTCGCTGCCGACCATCATGCGGGCAAGCGATGCGGCCGTCTCCTCACGCGGATTGCAGTGGCCGACGACCTTGCCGTGGCGAAGCACCGTGGCGCGGTCGCAGATGCGTTTGACCTCTTCCAGCCGGTGCGAGATGTAGAGGATCGACTTGCCCTCCGAGCGCAGGCGCTCCAGCGTCTCGAACAGCTTGTCGGCTTCCTGTGGCGTCAGCACCGAGGTCGGCTCGTCCAGGATGATTAGCTGCGGTGTCTGAAGCAAGCAGCGGATGATCTCGATGCGCTGGCGTTCGCCGACGGAGAGGTCTCCGACCAGCGAGTCCGGATCGAGCGGCAGTCCATAGCTGAAGGACAGCGCCCTCGCCTTCGCCGCAATGGTGCTGATCGGCGAACCGTCATTGAGCGAAAGCGCGATGTTCTCGGCCGCCGTCAGCGCTTCGAACAGCGAGAAGTGTTGGAACACCATGCCGATGCCGAGCTTCTTGGCCACGCCCGGGCTGGTGATCTTGACCGGCTTGCCGTCCCAGAAGATCTCGCCCGAGTTCCGCTCGAGCGATCCGAACAGCATCTTGACCAGCGTCGACTTGCCGGCGCCGTTCTCGCCGAGCAGCGCGTGGATCTCGCCTTTTGCGATATTGAGATCGATGTGATCGCACGCCGTCAGCGTGCCGAATATCTTGGTTAGGCCGCGAACCTCGAGCAGGTTCGCCCTGTCATGATTTGCACTCACAGTGCCTCCCATCCGGCTTCCCAGATATGTTCTGTGTTCCCGAAAGCATGGTATGCGCGGCCGGCTCCAGTCGGAAAGCAGCACCCGACTTGAAAGAGCTTCAAGAATTTCAGCGGAAACTCAAGGGCTAAGATAGATCTCTTGAGAACAACGGCAAAATCCGCACCCCTCTTCAGGCAAGCCGTGCCTTCGGGCTCGGCAAGCTGCTGAAAAACAAGGCAGCCGGATAGAACACCGTGCCGAAGGGTGTAAAGCGGTTTTCCGTCCGGAATTGCGATAGAGCGGCACGCCGCTTTCGTGAAGCGCTTTAGGGAATGAGGACGGTCGTTCCCGTCGTCTTGCGGGCCTCGAGATCCGCTTGCGCCTTTGCAGCATCCTTCAGCGCATAGCGCTGGTTGATCTTGATCTCGACGGCGCCGCTCTTGACCACGTCGAAAAGCGCTTCGGCCGATTTTACCAGATCCTCGCGCCTGGCGTTGTAGACGAAGATCGTCGGCCGGGTCGCGTAGAGCGAGCCTTTCTGCGCCAGCAGCGATATCGAGAAAGGCGGGATCGGCCCGGACGACTGGCCGAAGCTGACGAACATGCCCAACGGCCGAACGCAATCGAGCGATGCCGGAAAAGTGTCGGCGCCGACAGAATCGTAGACAACGTCGCATTTCTTCCCGCCGGTAAGCGCCGCGACGCCGGCGACGAAATCCTGCTCCTTGTAGTTGATGACATGATCGAAGCCATGCGCCCGGGCGAGCTCGATCTTGTCGGCGGAGCTCGCGGTGCCGATCACGGTTGCGCCGAGATGCTTTGCCCATTGGCCGAGGATCAGCCCGACGCCGCCGGCGGCTGCGTGGTAAAGGATCGTGTCGCCGGCCTTCACCGGGAAGGTCCGGCGCAACAAGTATTCGGCCGTCATGCCCTTCAGCATCATTGCCGCTGCCTGCTCGTCGCTGATGCCGTCCGGCACTTTGACCACGCGCTCGGCGGCAATCACCCGTTGCTCAGCGTAAGCCCCGACATTGACGGCATAGGCGATGCGGTCGCCCGGCTTCAGCCAGTCGACACCGGTGCCGAGCGCCAGCACGACGCCTGCCGCCTCGCCGCCAGGGATCAGCGGAAAACCGCCGAGCGGCGGGTAAAGTCCGGAGCGATAGTAGACGTCGATGAAGTTGAGGCCGATCGCTGTGTGCCGGATCAAGATCTGGCCTTCTCCCGGCTGGCCGGGATCGGCATTTTCATAAGCCAGGACTTCGGGGCCGCCATTGGCGTGGATGCGAATTGCCTTGGACATCGCTCAATTCTCCGAAGAGTAGGCACACAATCTGGACCGTGATTCCGAAAGGAAGAACCATTTTCGGGAGGGCATGCACCGATGGACAGTTAGGTCAGGATGACCATTCAGCCAAAAAATATCGTGATCCAGGATCAGGGCTTCTTGGCGCCCAGATTGGGGAACATCTGCATGACGCCCCCGATGCAGGCGAGATAGAGCCCGGTGATGGTGATGCCGATCTTGGTGAAGTCGCTGACCTGCTCCCCCAGCACGCCGATCTTGTTGTAGAAGCTGGCAAGCGCGGCCTGCGCAAGCGCAAGCGCGCCGAAGGCGCACCACAAAAGGATCATGCCGAGATTGAGCGACCTGAGCCGCACCACCCGCACCGGATGGATGAAGTTGATCGGCAGGAAGGTCAAAATGCCGGCGACCACCACCACGGCGAAAGACACCCATTGCCCAGGCTCGATGACGAAGAGCGTGAACACCACCATGTTCCAGACGACCGGGAACCCCTTGAAGAAGTTCTCCTTCGTCTTCATTCCGGTGTCGGCATAGTAGATCGCGCTGGAGACGACGATGATGGCCGCCGACAGGAAGGACAGATTCTCGCCCATGAAGCCGCGCTGATAGAGCGCGAAGGCCGGAATGAGCACGTAAGTGACATAGTCGATAATGTTATCGAGGAGTTCGCCCGACCATGTCGGCAGGATTTCCTTGACCTCGAGCTTCCTGGCGATTGGGCCGTCGATACCGTCGACGAACAGCGCCAGCCCCAGCCACCAGAACATCGCCGTCCAGCGTTGCTCGCTTGCCGCCACCAGCGACAGGAAGGCAAGGAACGACCCCGACGCGGTGAGCAGATGCACGGAGAACGCGCGCGCCTGCGGCCATGTCACCTTCTTCTTCGGCAACGGGATGCGTTGCGCGATCTTCTTGGCTGCCTTGCCGGCCCTTGTGTTCTTGCTCACGGTCCCCGCCAGTCCAGCTTGCAGATTTCGGCCGAGCGGCCGGCGAAATTCCAGTTGCGGCCGAAGGCGCGCATCTTGCTCTTGTCGGACTTCGCTACGATGATCTCCGGCGCGATCCAATATTCGGAATTGGTGATTACCGTATCCTTCTCACGGTCTTTGCCGGGAATGGGCGTCACCGCGCCGTCGATAATCTTGGGAATCTGGAAGACACGTGTCTTGTCGCGGGTCTCATAGGTGATCGGCACCTGCTCGACGCCGAGAAATTTCCCGACGAGGATCGACAGCAGCGAGGTGGTGCCGCCAGCCTTGCCGGTGAAGATCTTGGTCAGCGCCTTCACCGCATGGATCGAGGCGCGCTTGTCGATGAACAGGCCGGCCGTCCAGTTGCCGCGGCTCATGTAACCGGGAATTTCCATGATCAGGCCAAGATTGAGGCCGGAAAGGTCGACCTCGCCGAAATGGCCCGCATCGATGCGGAAGCCTGCCCAGGTCTGGCAGTAGCCCTCGGTCGGCGGATGGCTGCCGAGCGACAGCACGCAGGGACAAAAGACCGTGCAATTGCAGGAGAGTACCAGCTCCCCTTTCATTGCCCAGCTTTGGTCGGTCATCGAATTCTCCCTCATGCCGAAACTAATAGCAGGGCAGCCGCCCACACAAGCAGTATCGCACCGGCAACCCGGCTGGCCACCCTGCCGGCGGTCTGTCTCTCGATCAGGGTGAACAGGCCGATCAGCGCCATCCAGAAGACGTTCATGGCGCCTACGGCAAACATCACCAGCATCAGCGCCCAGCAGCAACCGAGGCACCAGACGCCTTGTTCCAGACCGAGCCCGAAGATGCGGCCTGGTTTCGCGCTCCAGTTGGCGAACAGGATCGAGAACGGGTTGCGGCATTTTTCCAGGCACGCCTGTTTCAAGCCGCTGAATTGATAAAGGCCGGCGACAAGCAGCGCGGCGGCGCCGGCAATGCCAACGGCAGGATCGAGCATCCGGCCGGAACCGGCAAAGGCGTAGACCGCGAGCGTCAACACGGTGAAACCCACGGAAGCGCCAAGCCATGTAGCGAGATATCCGGCGACAAGCACCAGCGGATGAACGGCGGGCTCGCCCTTGATTCTCGCGGTATCGGCGATTTCGCAATAGGTGCGGACCAGGGGCGCCGCCGAAGGTAGCATCGTCGCCACAGCCATCAGGAACCACATCAGCACAAGCGCCGCCGTTTGCAGGCCGGTCGGGCCGGCAAGCGGCGTCGGCGCAAGACAAAGGGCGAAGAACCGGTCGAGAAAATCCGGCAATGGCAGGCTCGGCAGATTTTTCAGCAGCATGTCGCCCGGCGCGCCGGCGGGGCGGCTTTCGGCGCCGCGGATCGCCATTGCGCCGAGAAGGAACCAGGCAAAGGCGATGCCGATGCCAATCGTGAGCATGACCGCGCGGCGCGGGCTCCGCGCCACGCCCGCCGTCGCGCGGCCGGCGCGGTCGAGATGGCTGAAATCATGCTGCTCGCCGCTCATGGCAATCGAATGGGCTGAATCGCCGCGTTGATCAAGCCGGCCGATCTGACCTATATCCCGATAAAGGCCCGACGGGTCGCCTCGCATTGTGGAAGCTTGGCGTGGAGCACAACGACAAAGCCCGCATCCTGATTGCCGGCAGCGGTCCCGCCGGCCTGATTGCGGCGCTCGGCTTTGCCGAGGCCGGCTTCGGCGTGACGCTGGTCGGCCCTGAGGTCAACACCGCCGACGGCCGCACCACGGCCCTGATGAATCCGGCGCTGAAGGTCCTCGACCGGCTGGGTGTCCTTGCCGAACTGAGGACGCAGGCCGCGCCGCTCAAGGCGATGCGCATCGTCGACGCCACAAGGCGGCTGATCCGAAGCCCAACCGTGACCTTTCGCGCCAGCGAGATCGGCGAGGAGCAGTTCGGGCTCAATTTGCCGAACAAGGCTCTCATCCCCATCCTTGCCAGGGCCGTTTCAGCTCATGGTCGCATTCGTTGGCTGAAATCCACCGTCGAGTCCTGGAACCTTGACGCCGACCAGGCCCATGCAAGGCTGGCCGACGGCGGCGAAGTCTCGGCGTCGCTGGCGGTCGCCGCCGATGGGCGTCTGTCTCCGGCGCGTGAAGCCGCCGGCATTCGCGCCTCCGCGCGGCCCTACCCGCAGTCGGCACTCGTCCTCAATTTCGGCCACCGCAGCGAGCACGGCTTCGTCTCGACCGAATTCCACACCGAAACGGGACCGTTCACACAGGTGCCGCTGCCCGGCAAGCGCTCCAGCCTTGTCTGGGTGGTGAAGCCGGAGACGGCGCGGGAGCTTGCGGCGCTCGACGATGCAGCCCTGTCGGGCCGTGTCGAGGAACAGATGCAGTCGATGCTTGGCCGGGTCTCGGTCGAGCCGGGCCGCCAGGTCTATCCCTTGTCGGCGGCCTCGCCCGGCCGTTTCGCGCAAAATCGCGTGGCGCTGGTCGGCGAAGCGGCGCATGTGTTTCCGCCGATCGGCGCCCAAGGCCTCAACCTTGGCATCAGGGATATCGAAGATCTGATTGGAATTGCGAGTGAAAACAGCAATGATCCCGGATCGCGCCGGACCCTCGCCGCCTATGACACGAGGCGCCGGCCCGACATATGGGCGCGCAGCGGCGCGGTGAACCTGCTCAACATGTCGCTCTTGTCCGACATGCTGCCGGCACAGCTAGCACGCAGCGCCGGCCTGAATGCCTTGGGCAGCTTCGCCCCGCTGCGCGCCTTCTTCATGCGCGAGGGGCTGCGGCCCGGCAGTGGTTTTCGCGCCATTGCCGGCGGCTTAAGGAAGGAGGCCGGCCGATAGGATTCCGTGCCGGATCGCATAAAGCAGCGCGGTCGCCGTCACCACCGGGAAGCATGTCGTGATCAGCACGCTGGCCGAGGCCCGCTGCACCCACACGTCATATTGCTATGCGATCACGAGGACGTTGGTCACCGTCGGCAGCGCCGCCGCTGGCCCGTTGCTTGACTCGTTCGGCTATTGAATTGCGGAAGTGTCTGCGCCAAATAGGCCCAAGCCCAAAGTCGGGGTCGATTTTTGGCTGGCTAACGTGTAAATTCAAGGTCTTAGGCGCCCTGTGCGCGGCCAAGAGAGGCGCCTCGGAACCTAAGTGGTGAATGCTATGAAAACAGCCAAGTTCTCGATCGGGCAAGTGGTTCGCCACAGGCTGTTTCCATTCCGTGGCGTGATCTTCGACGTCGATCCCGAATTCGCCAACACCGAAGAATGGTACGAGGCCATTCCGGCCGACGTGCGCCCGCGCAAGGATCAGCCTTTCTACCATCTTCTGGCGGAGAATTCTGAGACCGAGTACATCGCCTACGTGTCCGAGCAGAACCTGCTCGAGGACCGATCGGGCGAGCCGGTGCGGCACCCGCAGATCGGCGAGATGTTCGACAAGCTGCCGGACGGCCGCTACGAGCCGAAGCGCCAGTCGAAGCACTGAAGCGCAAAAGCACATCGCCAGAGTATTTCACCGTTCACAGAAACGGTGAAATGCTCCATCTCCTTATTTTTACGCTATTCCGGACGGAAAACCGCTCACACTTTTCCTGGAATTGCTCCAAGGAGCGCAGCGCGTCAACAACAACAAAAGCGGAGCATTTGCCCCGCTTTTGTTGTTCCGAAAACGCGCTTGCGCGATTAGTTCGCGGTCTTGGCCTTGTCCTGCTCGTCTTTGAGCTTCTTGGCGAAGTCCTGGTTGTTTTTGGCGACGAAGTCCTGCAGCTTCTTCTGCCGGTCCTCGATGTCCGACTGCTGCAGCGGCGGGCCGTCATAGGCGCCGCTGAAGCCGGTGAGCGCGATCTTGATCGGGTTCGGCTGGTTCTGGAAGTTGATCGAGGTGAGCGTGATGCCCTGCCCCTTTTTGAAGGAAGCAACGAGCTGGTCGCTCAGCGGCACTTCCGCCACGCAACGATCCGGGAAGCAGATCACATAATCGAGCTTCTGCGCCTTGCCGGAATCGATCTGAAGCGCAATGCCCGGGGGAACGAGGCGGCCGGTCGGGACCGTGACCTGGAAGACCTTACGGTTCACCTTGCCCTTGAGCTCGATCAGGCTGACGCCGGTGACGAGCTGGCCGTTGCCGGCAGTGACGATATTCTGCACATTGCAGATGTCGACGTCTTCCTGCTTGGTGCAGGCTTTGAACCAGCCCTGCGGGATCTGCGGCTGCTGTTGGGCCGAGGCGGTGAAAAGCCCGGCGCCCAGAACGCCGACCACGCCTGCGGCCAGCACCGAAAGGCGGTACGCGTTGATCGTCATATGGTGCACTTTCCTCTCAAATGATCCCGGGAACCGGCGTCTTCGTGCCGTGTGGTCCAGCTACCTGTTGCCCAAATGAGGCAACAGGATGACTTCGGAGCGCGTGTTACACTGCCAGCGGCGCCGAATCCAGCCCGGTTTCCGCGATTTCTTAGCGGTTTCGTGTGCCAGGGCGGGGCGTCGATCGGCGGTGGAGCGGCTGAGCCTTATTCCTGTTGGCGCGCCGATTCAATCGGATGGCGAAATGCTCTACGGTGCACGGCGAATCACAAAGCCGCCCGGCAAGGAGACGGTCATGGACCGCGTTCTCGTTCGGCTGATCGCCGCGACCTCGTTTCTGGCTCTCTCGCTGCTTCCGGCACAGTCGGAGCCGAAGCACGGCATCGCCATCCAGGGCGAGCCGGCGCTGCCGCCCGACTACCAGCATTTCGACTACGTCAATCCGGACGCGCCGAAAGGCGGAAGCGTGACCTATTGTGTCGTCGGCTCCTTCGACAACCTCAACCCCTTCATCCTGAAAAGCCTGCGCACCACGGCGCGTGGGATGATCGATACGGTTTACGGCAATCTCGTCTTCGAGCCGTTGATGCAGCGCAACTATGACGAGCCCTTCAGCCTCTACGGACTGCTTGCCGACAGCGCCGACATGGATCCGGATCGCAAGAGCATCGAGTTCCATCTCAACCCCAACGCAAAATGGTCGGACGGCCAGCCGGTGACGCCGGAGGACGTGCTGTTCACCTATGACGTCTTCGCCGAAAAGGGCCGCCCGCCCTATAGCGACCGCATGAGCATGATCGCCAAGCTGGAGAAGACCGGCGAGCACAGCGTGAAGTTCACCTTCAACGACAAGGCCAACCGAGAATTCCCGCTGATCGTCGCGCTGACGCCGATCGTTCCGAAGCACGCCTTCGACAAGGACACGTTCGACAAGACCACGCTGAAGCCGCTGATCGGCAGCGGCCCCTACACCGTGGGCAAGGTGCTGCCGGGACAGCGTATCGTTTTCAAGCGGAATCCGGATTACTGGGGCAAGGACCTCCCGTCCAAGCGCGGCTTCGACAATTTCGACCAGGTCACCATCGAGTATTTTCTCAACGCCAACGCCAAGACGGAAGCGTTCAAGAAAGGCATCTGTGCCCTCGACGACGAGACCGATCCGGTCAAGCGCGAGCGCGACATCGATTTTCCGGCCTTCCGAAGAGGCGAAGTCAAGGAAGAATATTTCAACACCGGTATCCCCCCCGTGGTGACCGGCTTCTTGTTCAACACCCGGTTGCCCAAATTCGCTGATCCCGTGGTCCGCCGCGCGCTCGGCATGCTCTACGACTTCGAATGGACCAACAAGAATCTGTTCGGCGGCAAGTTCAACCGCACCATGAGCTATTGGCAGAATTCGGACCTGTCCGCGCTTGGCCACCCGGCCGAAGATCGTGAAAAGGCGCTGCTTGCGCCCTATCCTGACCGCGTGCCGCCCGACGTGATGGACGGCACTTGGCGCCCACCCGTGACCGATGGTTCGGGCCAGGATCGCAAGGTGCTCAAAGCCGCCTTCGAGTTGCTGAAGAGCGCGGGCTTCCACGTGCAGGACGGCAAGATGCTCGACCCGCAGGGAAACCCTTTCGGCTTCGAGATCCTGACCTCCTCGCAGGATGAAGAGCGGCTGGCGGCCATCTATCAGCGCACGCTGGAAAAAATCGGCATCGACGTCCGCATCCGTACGCTCGACGGCGACCAGATCCAGTCGCGCAAGCAGCGTTTCGACTTCGAGGTTCTGATCGGGACAAGCGGCTTCAGCAATTCACTGTCGCCGGGCAGCGAGCAGGTCGGCCGCTGGGGCTCGGTCGCCGCGCAAACGGAAGGATCGTTCAATCTCGCCGGCGTCGCCGATCCGGCGATCGATGCCGCGATCGACGCCATGCTGAACGCCCGCACCAAAGAGGACTATGTCGCGGCGGTGCGTGTCCTCGACCGGCTTCTGATTTCAGGCAACTACATGGTGCCGATGCAATACAACACGCAGCAATGGCTCGCTTACTGGAGTTATCTGGAACATCCGCAAAAGACCCCCATATTCGGCTATCAGCTGCCGACCTGGTGGCGAAAGCCAAACTGACGCAAATCCAACCCAATCGGGACCCAACAGGAGACGAGCATGAGCGCCGAGAACTCGATCACCGTCGACGTGGTTTCCGATGTCGTCTGTCCCTGGTGCTTCATCGGCCAGAAGCGTTTGGATAAGGCCATTGCTGCTGCAAGCGGCATCGACGTGCATGTCCGCTGGCGGCCATTCCAGCTCGATCCGACCATTCCGCAGGGAGGTATGGACCGCCGCCAATACATGCTCGGCAAGTTCGGCAGCGAGGAACGCATCCAGCAGATCCATGCGCGCATCGAGCCGCTCGGCGAAGCCGAGGGCATCCATTTTGCATTTGGCGCCATCAAGGTCGCCGCCAACACGTTGGACGCTCATCGGGTCATCCGCTGGGCGGGCGCTGCCGGCGAGGACGTGCAGAACCGCCTGGTGCGCCGCCTCTTCCAGCTGAATTTCGAGGAAGGCGCCAATATCGGCGACCATGCCGTGCTGGTGAAGGCCGCCGGCGAGGCTGGCATGGATACATCCGTGGTCGAGACGCTGCTACCGACCGATGCCGACGTCGAGGCAGTCCGCAACGAGATCGCCACCGCCTCGCGCATGGGCATCACCGGCGTGCCCTGCTTCCTGCTCGAAGGCAAATACGCCGTGATGGGCGCGCAGGACGCCGACACGCTTGCGGACGCGATCCGCCAGGTGGCCCAGGCCAAGGCGCGCGGCGAATTGGAAACCGCCGCAGGCTGAGCGTTCTTCTACGCAATTTCGGACGGAAAGCCGTCGCGCATTTTTCCTGGATTGCTCCTACCTGACAGTCGGCTCGCCAAAACACGATCTGGTGAATCGCCCTGAAGATGGCGCTGAGCTAGACAAGAGTTTAACTGATTTGAGGGGCACCGAATGGCGGTCAGGCGTCGCGCATTGTTGCTGCTGTGCTTGCCTTTCGCTCTCGGGCTTCCGCTGACATTGCAGCGCGTGTCCGCCGAGGAAGCCGTCATGTCGGCGACTTTTGAAGGCAGACCCTGGACAGCGTCTTTCACCATGGCCCAGACGATGCAGATGGGCGGCAAGCCAGTGCTGAATTTGTCGGGAACCGAGCAGGGCTCGCCGACCAAGACCTTCAATTCGATGCTGGTGCTCAAGGATCCGAACGACCTTGCCGGCAGCTACAAGCTCAAGACCGGGTCCGCCGCGAACAGCGCCAATTTCGATATGCTTGATTCCGGCGCCATGGTCGGTCATGTCCGTTTTGCCAGCGGCGAGATCGTCGTCGACAAGTACGACACAGCGGCAAAGACCATTTCCGGTCATTTTAGTGCCTCGGGAAAAGACGAATCGCGCAAGCCTGAAGAGCTCACGGACGGTAAATTTTCGGGCATTCCAGTCAGCGCGCAGTAGCCATTACGGCTGAGCGGCGCCCCTTTTTCGTTCACAAGCTCGTGTTTTTGCTTCCCCTGGGGAAGCGTTCGTCGGCTGGCTCAATTGCCCTTAACGCCCTGGAATAAAACCCAAAATCTGCGCGCTGAATGATCTCCCGGCACCGGCCTCCTGTTGCCCGCGCGCCACGGCGGGTAACCTTGTTCACATTCTCCGCCAGAAAATTAATGGAAGATGATCAATTGGTGTTACCCTGTGTAACAAAACTAAGAAAGGTTTGGGCGGGATCGTGATTCGGGTCGGTAGACCGCGACGTACAATACCGGAGCCAATATCCAGCGAGGCAAAGACCTCGTCTCTGACGCCGGTATCGTCGATGCGTACATTCTGGGGGCTTATGCGAGCCTACTGGTTTTCCGACCGGTGGAAGGAAGCCTGGACCCTCACCATCGTCATCGCGCTGCTGACGGCGCTGTCCAGCAAGGCAGGTGTCTGGTTTGCCGTGGCGCTGGGCGAGCTGGGCAATTCGATCGCCTTCCTGCACGACGCCGCCAACACTCACCCCTTGCAGACCATTCTGACCAATGCCGGCATATTGGTGCTGCTGGTGGTGCTGAAGGATGCCGGCCTTACCGGCGTGCGCAATCTCGTTTCGACGACTTTGCACCGCAAATGGCGGGGCTGGCTGAACAACCAGTTCAACCGGGCCTTGCTCGACGGCAACCATACCCATTTCCATGCGCAGCACGGCTCGGTGGCGGGCGGCATCGTCGCTCCGGACAACATCGATCAGCGCATCCAGGAATCGATCAAGGACATGACCGGCGGCGCCATCGGCCTTGCCATGGGCGTGTTGGGTGTGACGACTTCGCTTTATTTCATCGGCGAGAACCTGATCGGATCCTCGGTCGAGGTCAAAGGCCTGGAATTCCTGGGCAGCTATGGCACGGCGGTGCTGGCTTTCCTTGCCGTCGCCACCTACGTGCCGCTGAATACCTGGATCGCCATCAAGCTCGGGCGATTGCTCGAGCGGCTCAATGTGCGGATGCAGCAGGCCGAGGGCAGCTACCGCAGCGAGCTGACGACATTCCTGCGCCGCAGCTTCCATGTCGCCGCCTCGCATGGCGAGGGCGTGCAAAAGTCGATGCATGACAGGCTCTATGTCGATATCGACAAGACGTGGGGGCGGCTCAATATCGTCAACACGAGCTACACGTCCTTCGAGCTGATCTACAATTTTGTCGGCGCCCGTATCGTTGCCTACGCCCCGGGCCTCGTGTCGTTCATCCACAACCGTCTCGACTACAAGGGCTACATCACTGGCTCCGAAATGGTCGCGCAATTGATCAGCCAGTGCTCGTGGTTCATCCATGTGATGCCGGCGATTGCGACGCTCAGGGCCAACAGCCAGCGCGTGACCGAACTCGCCGACGCCATCGAAAATGTCCAGCACCCGCGCGAATTCTATCAGCAGACCGGCCGCTCCGATTTCAGCTACGGCAGCCAGAATCCGGTCTTCGGCCTGAGCATCCAGAAGCTCGAACTGGCGCATCAGGGCGAAGATGCGACGCCCTTCCTCAGCGCCGCCAATCTGCGCTTCCGCCGCGGCGAATGGACCTTCCTCAAGGGCGAGTCCGGCTGCGGCAAGACTTCGCTGATCAAGGCGATCAACGGCCTGTGGCCCTATGGCCGCGGCACCATCGTCTTTCCCGAGGGCGTGACGAGCTTCTACGCCGCGCAGGAAGTGAAGCTGCAGCAGGTTTCGCTGAAGCAGCTCGTTTGCCTGCCGGGTTCAGAGAGCGATCATAGCGACACGCAGGTTGCGGCCGCCCTGCACAAGGCCGGTCTCGGCGACTTCATCGGCCACCTGGCCGACGAAAGCCGCGAGGGCAAGATCTGGGACCAGGTGCTTTCGGGCGGCCAGAAGCAGAAGCTGGTGGTCGCACGCATTATCCTGCAGCAGCCCGGACTTCTGTTCCTCGACGAGGCGACCGGTGCGCTCGACCCCGAAGGCAAGATCGCTTTCCACCAGGCGATCAAGGACAATTGCCCGAACGTCACCGTCATCAGCGTCATGCACGAGGCGGTGGCGCCGCGCTCGCTGTCCGGCGAGGAATTCTACCACAGCGTGGTTTCGATCGCCGACGGCGTTGCCACCAAGAAGCCGCTTGCGCCCAGCCTGCCGCGTGAGCTCACCACCATTCTCACCCAGCCCCGGCCGGTCGAGGACAAGTGGCTGCGCTTCCGCCGGCTGAAGCAGAAATAGCAGTCATACCAAGCCTTTGACCGGCGACCGTAGCCCGGCTCGGGCTGTCTTCGATCACAGTCTCGCGATCCGGCCTCCCCGCATCCCTTTTCAGCGCCCTTCGTGATTGACTCGGCAAGAACGGCTCCTATGTTGCGCCCGCTCGCCAAATTCAAACTCGAACCCCGCGAGCAGAAAGGTCAACCCGCCATGCCTGGCGACAGTCACAGTCGAACGCAACCGCCGTCCGCCCTGACGTGACCTGACGGCTCACGTCCTGCCGGACGGCATGGAGTGAGCCATGAACGAATTCGCACCCGTATTGGACGACGAAGCCGTCGCCGTAGCCCGTGTTCTTGCCAACGATCACGTCGCCGACGTCGTCGAAGCCCTCAACCACGAGCCCCGCGAGACAGCCATCGAGCTTCTCTGCGCCGTGCCGTTCGAGCGGCTGGTCGAGATTTTCGATCAGCCCGAGCTCGAAGCAGCACCCGAACTTGCCGAGGCCCTGCCGCGCCCGAAGGCGAGCAAGCTCCTGACCGCCATGTCGGTCGACCGCGCCGCCGACATCCTGCGCGAGCTGGACGAACCGGCCCGCTCGGAGCTGCTCGGCGCCTTGGCGCCGCCGCTGCGGGCGACGCTGCTGTCCATCCTGGGATACCCGGAAGGCAGTGCCGCCTCGATCATGACGACGGAATTCGTCAGCGTGCCTTCGGACTGGACCGTCGGCCGCACGCTCGACTACATCCGCAAAGTCGAGCGCACGCGCGAAACCATCTACGCCATCTACATCGTCGATCCGGACACGCAGCTCCTGCTGCGTTCGACCGGATTGCGCCGGCTGATCACCGGCAACCCCGAGGATTCGATCCTGTCGGTGGCGCCCGACCGCATGCCGGTGACGGTGACGCCGCTCACCGATCGCGAGACCCTGGCGCAGACCATCTCCAAATACGACCTGCTGGCCTTGCCTGTCGTCGATCACGGCAGGATCCTCGGCATCGTCACCGTCGACGACATTATCGACACGATGATCGAGGAGACGACCGAAGACGTGCATCGTTTCGGCGGCATGGAGGCGCTGGACGAACCCTATATGAAGATGGGCTTCCTCGCCATGATCCAGAAGCGCGCCGGCTGGCTCTGCGCGCTGTTCCTCAGCGAGATGCTGACGGCAAACGCCATGCAGAGCTACGAGGGCGAGCTGGAGAAGGCGATCGTGCTGACGCTGTTCATCCCGCTGATCATGAGCTCCGGCGGCAATTCCGGCTCGCAGGCGACGTCGCTCGTCATCCGCGCGCTGGCGTTGCGCGAGATCGGGCTGCGCGACTGGTGGCGGGTAGCGCTGCGCGAGTTGCCGACCGGGGTGGTGCTCGGCTCGATCCTCGGCATCGTCGGCATCTGCCGCATCGCGCTCTGGCAACATTTCGGCTTCTACGACTACGGTCCGCACTGGATGCTGATCGCGGCGACGGTGGGCGCGGCGCTGGTCGGCATCGTCACCTTCGGCTCGCTGTCGGGATCGATGCTGCCCTTCGCGCTGAAGCGCATCGGCTTCGATCCCGCAAGCGCCTCGGCGCCGTTCGTCGCCACGCTGGTCGATGTCACCGGGCTGGTGATCTACTTCTCGGTGGCGCTGGTGATCCTGCGCGGCACGCTGCTTTAAAACGCTCTAGCGCCGCCGGCGTTGCCGGAGGCGGCTTGTCTCATCATCGGGCTTGCTCACCATAGATCGCGTCGGGAAGCGCCCATCCAATTGCAGACCAGCTGAATGTCAGACCCGTTCGCCGTTCTTCACGCGATAGGTAGGCTTGTACATCGTCACCAGCTCCTCGGCCGCGGTCGGATGCACGGCCATGGTGCGGTCGAAGTCCTCCTTGGTGAGGCCAGCCTTCAGCGGGATACCGAGAAGCTGCGCCATCTCGCCGGCATCGGGGCCCAGAATATGGGCGCCGATCACCTTCCTGGACGCTCCGTCGACCACCAGCTTCATCAGCATCTTCTCGTCGCGGCCGGACAGCGTGTGCCGCATCGGACGGAATGACGCGCGATAGATCTCGACGTCGGAGAAGCGCTTGATCGCGTCGTCTTCCGACAGGCCGACGGTGCCGATCTCCGGCTGCGAGAACACCGCCGTCGGAATGGTGTCGTGGTCCGGCGCGGTCGGATTGTCCTTGAAGGCGGTCTCGATGAAGCACATGGCCTCGTGGATGGCGACCGGCGTCAGCTGCACGCGATGGGTGACGTCGCCGATCGCCCAGATGTTGTCGAAATTGGTTCGTGAGTATCGGTCGACGACGATTGCGCCCGTCTTGCCGAGTTCGATGCCGACGCCTTCCAGGCCCATATTCTCGGTGTTGGGAATACGTCCGATCGCCAGCATCACCTGGTCGACCGTCAGTGTTTGGCCGGATGACAGTAACACGTCCAGCCTGCCCTCCGGGGACTTGCGCACCCATTCCGAAACCGCGGGGCACAGGATCTTGATCCCCTTTTTCTCCATCGTCTCATGCAGCGAGCGGCGCAGATCCATGTCGAAGCGGCTGAGTATTTCCTGGCCGCGATAGACCAGTGTGGTGTCGACGCCCAGGCCGTGGAAAATGTTGGCGAATTCGACGGCGATGTAGCCGCCGCCCTCGATCATGATCGCCTTCGGCAGTTCCTTGAGGTCGAAGGTCTCGTTGGAGAAGATGCAATATTCATGGCCTGGCAGCGCCGGATGGGGGGCCGGACGGCCACCGGTGGCGATCAGGATCTGGTCGGCGCTGACCGTGCGGTCCTCGGCAACCAGATAGATGCTGTGCGCGTCGACGAGCACTGCGCGCGAATGAAAGGTCTCGCCGCCGGCGCCTTCGACATTCCTCTTATAGATCGCCTCGAGCCGCGCGATTTCCTTGTCCTTGTTGGCGACCAGCGTCGGCCAGTCGAAGCTCGCCTCGGGCACGGTCCAGCCATAGCCGGCCGCGTCGGCGAAATGTTCGGGAAACTGCGAAGCATAGACGTAGAGCTTCTTCGGCACGCAGCCACGGATGACGCAGGTGCCGCCGAACCGGTACTCCTCCGCGATGGCGACCCGCTTGCCGAGGGCCGCCGCCACCCGGGCCGCCCTCACCCCGCCTGAGCCGCCGCCGATGACGAACAGATCATAGTCATAAGCGGCCATCGCTTGGGCTCCTGCGGATGAGAAAGTCGGGGGTCACAGGTAGGCTGACAAGCGGTAAAAGAAAAGCCCGGGGAACCCCGGGCTTTGTGGTCCAGTGGTCGTGGGCCTGTAATGTAGATCAGTTCTGCGAGTCGTCCGCAGGAGCCGAATTGTCGGCTGGGGCTGAATTGTCGGCCGGAGCGGCGCCGTCGGCGGGCGCCGTGGCGGCCGGAGCCGGTGCCGCCGGCGCCTTGGCCTTGGCAGCGGCGGCAAGCGTCTCGCCGACCTGCTGCGCTAGGTCGCGGGCAACGCCGTTCTGCCAGATGTCGGCGGCCTTCACGAGGTCGCGCGTCACCGCGGGTCCGCTGTCGAGCAGCTTTTTACCGGCTTCGGAGCTGTAGAAGGTGGCGATGTCATTGAGGTCTTTCTCGGAGAAAACCTTGGCATAGGCCATGGCTGCCTCCTTTTCGAGGTCGGCGCGCCGCGAAGCCATGCCAAGCGCCTTCTCGGTCACGGTCTTGCCGATCAGCTCCTGCATGTCGGGGTTCTTCTGGATGAGCTGTGATTCCAGTGCCGCTGCCGCCTGCGGCAGGATGTTGTCGAAAGAGTCCGTGGCGTGGATCGCTGCGACCGCCGCGCGGGCGGCCTTCAAATGCGATTCGCTGACGTCCTGTGCAAACACCGGCGAGGACAGCGCAAGAACGGCCGAGGCCGCCAGAAGCGTCGAAAGGCGGCGAACTCGTTTAGACAACATCATAGTCAGTAGAACTCCCTGGTTTCAGGCTGCATGGACGGTTTCGATACCGTCGCCGCCGGCGATGATGGCCGTTGACGCCAGCCCGATGAATAGACCGTGCTCGACAACGCCTGGAACGGCGAAGAGAGCATTCGAAAGCGCTCTTGTATCCGGAATGCGGCCAAAAGATGCATCGAGGATAAAGTGGCCGCCGTCTGTAACAAATGGCTGGCCCCCCGTCATCCTCAATGTAACCGGGCCGGAAAGGCCGAGCTTTGCCGCGGCGGCTCGAACCGCGATCTCGGTGGCGCGAAGGCCGAACTGGTTGACCTCGATCGGCAGCGGGAACCGGCCGAGGGTCTCGACCAGCTTGGACTTGTCGGCAATGACGATCATGCGATCGGACGCCGCCGCGACGATCTTCTCGCGCAGCAGCGCGCCGCCGCCGCCCTTGATCAAGGTCAGGTCCAGATCGATCTCGTCGGCGCCGTCTATCGTGAGGTCGAGCTCCGGCGTGTCTTCCAGTGTAGACAGAGGAACGCCGAGCTCGCGGCAGAGCGCCGCGGTGCGCTCGGAAGTCGGCACGCCGATGACCTTGAGGCCGGTCGCAACCTTCTCGGCCAGCAGCCGCACGAATTCTTCCGCCGTGGTGCCGGTGCCGATGCCGAGCCGCATGCCGCTGCCGACATGGGCGAGCGCGGCCCGCGCGGCTTCGACCTTCAACTGCCTTGCATCCATGGGAAGCCCCGATTTCGCCGGTTTCACGCGCCTCCTAGCATTTTTGCCTGCCCCGTCAAAGGCTCCCGTTAAAGCCTCTGTGGACCGATCGAGGCTTCTTGCTTGAACCCGGCCCAGCCTGTATCGGCTGCGGCAACTCAATTGCCGCAGGACCGCCCATGACTCGCCCGATCATCGTCTTCGACCTGGATGGAACGCTGATCGACACCGCGCCCGACCTGCTCGACAGCCTCAACCACAGCCTGGCGGCAAACGATCTTGCCGCTGTCGATGAGGCCGGCTTCAGGCGCTTCGTCGGCCATGGCGGGCGCGTCATGATCGAACGCGCGCATGCCGCGCAGAACAAGACACTGATGGCCGAGGAGCACGATCGGCTGCTAAAGCTGTTCCTGGACCATTATACGCTGAACATTCCCGGCAAATCCCGCCCCTACCCCGGCGTCATCGCTGCGCTCGATCGTTTTCAGGCCGCGGGTTATCTGATGGCGGTCTGCACCAACAAATATGAAGCGAATTCCGCGACGCTGATCGGCGCGCTTGGCATGTCGAACTACTTTGCCGCGATCTGCGGCCAGGACACCTTCGCCTTCCGCAAGCCCGACCCGCGCCACCTCACCGAGACGATCAGGCTCGCCGGCGGCGATCCGCACAACGCCGTCATGGTCGGAGATTCGCAGACCGATATCGACACCGCCAAGGCGGCCGGCATTCCCGTGGTCGCGGTCGATTTCGGCTACACAGATCGCCATGTGCGCGAATTCGAGCCTACGCTGGTGATCTCGCACTTCGACACGCTGACGCCGCAACTGGCGGAGCGGTTGATCGCCGCGGCGCGCTGAGCGGCTAACAACCAAACTGGATTTGGTGGAAACTCGTCGGATCATCCAACTTTTTCAGAACGTTGGATGGTGGGCGATGCAGGGATTGAACCTGCGACCCCACCCGTGTGAAGGGTGTGCTCTCCCGCTGAGCTAATCGCCCGCTCGTTGCCCGAAGGCCAAGCGAGCCGCGATATAAGGTAGGCAAGCTCTCGAAGTCAAGGCGATCTGCCGACGATCTTCCAAGTCGCAAAACGTCGATCGCACAGCATGCTAAATCAGCCCCCGCCTCACATTCATGCGCGTCACGGCCGTCACCAGAACGGCGCCGGTCATGAAATAGAGCGTGGCGATGATGTGGCCTTGATGGAAATGCAGCCCGGCAAACAGCAGGGCTGTGACCACCGCAAGGAAAGCGATGACGCGCGAGAATTGATCGGGCATGGGGCGACCTTGTGCAATGTGTTGAGTGGCCGCCCTCACTCAGCCGCTCGCTCCATAAATCGGTTTTCGATTTTTCGCAATCGGTCTTGAGGCCGTACTGATCAGCGCCTGCCGCGCGGCGGCGTTCCGGTGGTCCTAGACCAGATCCACTTCCACCCACAGCCCGCCCGGTCCCCCGGTAGCGTCGCGCGGCAGACTGCGCACCGCCTGGATCGAACCGGATGGCGCGGCAAAGGCCGGCTTTCCGTTCTTGTCCGCCAGCCAAGGATCATCGGCGCGGATGACGCGGCCCTTGGTCTTTGCATCGAGCGCGGTCAGGATGCCCTCATAGGGCATCTCGCCCCAGTGCACTTTCAAGGCGTCGAGCTTGTTGGTGGGGATGAAGGCCGACAGGTCAGCGCTGGTCAGCAGATCGAAACCCTGTTTCTGCGGCGTGGCGTTCTGGCTGCCGTGATGGGCGACCTTGAGATAGACGGTACGCGCCAGAAGATCGGCCGATGTGACGGTGCCCTGCCCGACCGGCCACTTCAGATCCTTCCAGCTCAGCCAGTTGCCGATCTGGGCGTCGCCCGGGAACAGCAGCACCCGGCCCGAGTCGGTGAACTCGAAGGCTAGCACCAGGCTGGTGTTGTTCACGCCGCGGTCGAGCTGCAAAGCAAGGTCGGCGGCGATCCCCATCCAATCGGCGTCGATGCGCCGCCAGGACTGGTCGCGGTCTTCAATGGATGCCGCGGCCGAAACCGGTCCGGAATAGTGCTTGCGGACAAAGGCGGCGATGTCGATGGCCGGGTCGCTGCCCTTGTCGCCGGTGAGCGCCGCGGAAAGCGGCGTGCCGACATTGCGCTCGAACGGACTGAGCTCGTCGACGTAATCGGCATCGGTCGCCTCGTTGACCTTGAGGCCGCTTGCCAGCGCCCGCGCGAACGGGCCGCCGCTGGCCAGAGGGAACATCTCGCTCGCCTTTTCCTCCAGGCGAAGCGCCGCCTTGTCGCGCGGCGGGCCGAGCACATAGACGCGCAGGTTGGGCAATGCGTCGATCGTCACCGGCGGCCCGCCGGGCTCGAAATAGGTCGGTGACGGCTTTTGCGAAAGCCTGGCCGCTGCGTCGCGGGCCGAGCGCACCCGCTCGCCGGCCGCGCCGAACTGGAAGCCGAGCACCGATTGCAGCCTGTCGCGGACGCCGGCCATGTAGGAACTGAGCCCCTGCATTGCGTCGAGCTTCTGACCCACGCCTTGCAGCGCGGCGATCGCCTGGCCCTTGAACTTGTCGAGCTCCGCGGCCTCGGCGTCGGCGGGATTTTCGGTCCACGCCATCCAGACGTCGCCAACGACAAAATCCTTGAAAAGGTCCTTGGCGGTCAGGAACCCGGAGACATGATCCCAGTGTTCGTGCGTGACGACGAGGACGTCGATCTTGCCGCCGGTCTCTTTCTTGAGGTCGGAGACAATGTCGGCGACCAGCGCTGGGCCGCCCGCGACCGAAACATGAATGCCGCAATCGATGAGCATGCGGAAAGGCTTTCCATCCGCCTTCTTGAACGTCAGCAGATGGCAATCGCCGATCCCTTGGCAATAATGCCGCACGGTAACGCCCGATACCGGCTTCGCGGCCGTTTTTGCCGGCCTAGTCCTCGTCGCCGGCTTTCTAGACATGGTCGTCGTCTCCGTCGCTGGCGTGCAGCAAGGCAAAGGGCTCCGACACTTCGCCGCCGAAATAGAGCGCTCGCAGCGGCGACAGATAATTGGCCGCCATCGTCCCGGCCTGACGCTTCTGCCGGTCCGTGCTGCCGGTGTTCTTGATGATGGAGTAGCGGATCTCCTCGAACCCCTCACGCGGGTCGATGATGATCGTGGCGCCGCCGCGGAACCAGAAGAAGCCGTCGCCCTTGGCCATGCCTTGGGGCATCGCCGTGCCGTCCAGCGCAACCGGAATGCGCTGCTGGATCACGGCCACCACCTCGACCCGAAACGAGCCGTCCGGCTCGACGCGGCGTGTCGGGCGCACGCTGTAGATGTCGAAGGTCGTCTCGCCTTTCTTGGGCGCATGCATGACCGTGCCGTCCTCATTGTAGCGCGGCAGATCGGGCAGCAGGCCGAACTGCTTGTAGAGGTCCGGATCGGAGGCGAAGGCCTTGTGCATCGCCTTCCACAGCGCATAGCGGTTCCTGTCGTTGAGCGCGAAGATCTCGGCCCGCTTCAATTTCTGGTTCCAGCCGAGGTCGATCTTGCTGAGCAGCCCCTTCAGCCAGGCAGGCGACGGGTCCTCTGGCGCGCTCCAGGCCAGCGTCTCTTCCGAGATGGTGCGGACGTCGCGCGGCAACAGCTTCCATTTGCGAAACGATTCCAGGAAGGCCAGGCGATAGTGGAGCGGATCGTCCGGATAGGCGTCTCGGTCGGCAGTGATCAGGGCGCGCAGATATTCGCCGAAGGTGATGTCGACGGAAGGGCAATAATCGAGCGCCCGGATGCACATGGTCAGCATCTGCCTCGCGGTCTTGGCGACCTCGTCGGTCAGGCGCTCGACCAGGCTCGGATGCAAGGTTCCCGCCGGCAGGATGCCGGAGCCGCCGGTGGCAAGTTGGATCAGATCGTCAGTCCGCCGGTAGGTGATCGCCAGGAAGGCCTGGTAGACCGCGAAGACCAGGATCGAGCCGCGATCATGCGCCTCGAAGGACTTGTCGTAGTCGAGGTCGGCCATGCCGGCGCCGCCATATTCGCGCAACGGCCCGGCCCTGCCGCTGCCTTCGCCGAACTGCTTGGCGATACCGGAAAGCAGAGAGGCGGCCGACAATTCGCCCCTCGCCTTGCCGATTTCGAAGCTGACCAGTTCCTTCAGCGTAAAATGCTGGAACAGCGCGACGATATCGGCGAAGGCCTCGTGGAAGGCCGGGACATCCGGGTTGGATGCTTCCTGAAAGCGGCGATGCAGCCCGTCGAGCAGCGCATGCGACATCTCATGCGCGACGATATCGCTGGATAGGCACGAAAACACCGTCGTTCCGGGCGTGGTGACGTCGCCTTCATTGCCGGTCGCCGGGAAATAGCCGAACAGCAGCGCCTTCTTTTCCGGGCTGTAATAGGCATTCTCGGCGCGCAACGCATGCGGGTAGATGCGCAGGCGCGGCACATAATGCGCCTTCACCGTCATGTCGCCGGTGCGGCCGGGAGCCTCGGCGTAATGCGGCGCCCACAATGCCCGCCGGCCGAGGGCGCGCTCGAAATGGCCGATCGTGGTCATGGCGACCGCGTAGACCATCTGCTGGTGGAATTTCGGATTACCTTCCGAAGGCGGCAGGCCGTCCTGCGCCAGAAGCACCTTGTCGTTGAGATCGACCGGATAATAGACGCGGTCGGACGCGGGGTCGACATCGACCACTTCGAGATATTCGCCGATCGGACCGGGCAGCAGCGGCCTGTCCGTCGCCGGCTCGTCGTCCCACGGCACCGAAAGTGTCGCCTGGTAGACCGAAACCGAATCCAGCCGCTTGGCGACCGACGGATCGAGCGCATAGATGCGCAGGCGCCGTTGCGGCGGCGGCAGCGGCCGCGGCTTGCGCCTGATGGCCGGCGCGGTGCCAATGACCGGTGCGGGAACCGCTGCGCTGACGCCGGGCCGGCCGAGCAAATCTTCCAGAAACGCCTTGAGCGGCTTCGACGGTTTGCCCTGGTCGAGCGCCGCTTCGAGGAAGCGGTTGCGTGCCGCGGCCGAAACCTGATCCGGATCGCCGTCCGGGTCGGCGATCGTCTGTTCGATTGCCGCCGAGGCTTGCGCCATCTGGGTCAGCTCCAGTGCAAACATCATCCGCTGTCGCATCATCGACGGCGATAGCGGCGCCAACGAATTCCCGCCGGTCAGAAGGTCGAGCCAGCTCCATGTGTAAGTGGCGGGGGCAAGCTTCGTCAGGCTCCCCGCCGCCGGCGGCAGGAAGTCCAGCGCATCAAGAGCCCGCAACACGCCCTGCCCGATCTTCTCCTTCGTCTCCGCCGCATTCATTTTGGCAGTCGATTTCAAGGCCTTTGCGAACAACGCCTTGCGTACCGCCTCGATGCGCATCCAAGGCTGAGGATAATTCTTCACCACGTCCCAATGCTCGGCGAGCCACAGTGCGGCCGCGGCGGCGACCTGCGGGGTGGCCGCCGATGTGCCCTTGCCGTCCATGTCGACCACTTTGCGGCAATCGATTTCGGCCCAAGGCACGTTCGGCGTGTAGGCGCCGAGCGCCGTGTTCATCTTGGAAGGCGGCCCGTAATTGCCTTGCATGGTGCCGAGACCGAGCCCGGCATAGGCGCGCCCGTCGCCCATCACGCCGCAGGCCGCGAGCACGCGGTTGTAGCGCGCCGGATAGACGATGCTGCGCGGCGTGATGGTGAAATTGTTGCCGGCCGCCGTGACCATGACCAGACCGTGCTCGTAGGCAAGGTTGACGGCATCGACCAGGGCCTGCGAGGCGAGGCCGCCCATGCTCATCGACAGCACCTGCGCGCCCTGCTGGCGCGCATAGTCGATACCTTGCACCATGGTGCCGGTGGTCAGCCGCACCACCCAGTCGGCGATGCGCACCGGCAGGATCTTCGCCAGCGGCGCGCCGCCGACGAAATCGGTGAAGCCCGGCCAGTGCGGCGAGGAGCCGTCGAGCTTGTTGCCGGCAAGCAGGCTGAGCGTGCCGGTGCCATGGCCGCGATTGCTGGTGAGCGTGCCTGCCGGAGCGTGATCGGTTGCGTTGTCCGGACCGGTCCCGTCGTCGACGAAGTTGCGTTGCTTCTCTGTAAGAAGCCCAACTGGCAGGGTCTGGTGCCCCGGATCGAAACCGGTATCGAGATGGGCGATGGTGATGTTGGCCTGCTTGGCGCCCACCCTGTTGCGCGCCGCCGCGAACTGGCTGAAGTCCGGCGCGGCATTCCAGGCGATGCGCCCCGCGACCACCGCCTGTCCGCCCTGCGGGTCCTGATCGTCGAAAGCGCAGACGGGACTGGCGCTTGCCGCCATGCCGCGGTCGCCGGCGCCGTTCCTGTAATCCCATTGCTGCTGGATGTCGGGCTCGATCGCGAGCACCTCGCCGCCTGCGGCCGCAAGCGCTGGAGTGCGGCCAAGAAGATCGTGGGCGTGGTCCCAGGGATTGTCCGTATCGGCGGCATCCGTGGGCAGCCGCAGCCAGGTGGCGCCGCGATCCCCGGCCGCGGCCGGACCTGCGCTATCAACACCAGGCGGGAGAGCAAGGATTGGTACGGCTTCGATTCCGCCAATCCGGAGCGGCCCGCCTCGCACCGCGAGTCCCGCGCCGTCACGAACCTTGACAAGGAGTCCCTTCACGGCTGCCATGGCGTGCCCCTCCCCAATGCGAACCATGGCGCCGACCATCCGCTCCAGTCAAGCCAAGGTTCCTGCCATGCTTCGATTGATCTCTTTGCCGAGTAGGCAATGATGCAGCCTCTTTCAAAGCAAAGCCGATCGAGACATGAACCCGCATATTCAGAAACGACAGTCGCTCCGCCGGACATGCACATCTGTGAGCGCCTTCACATACGCCAAACAGGATCTGCGCGCAGATACTGCACCGGTTTCTCGAAAAGAAATTTCGATCACCTAGCCATTTTCAGATTTGCTGTCTGCGCGCATGGGCACCTCTCACCCAAGCGCGCGGATGGCGTTTCCAAGATCGGCCCGCAACCGCCAGTGCGCCCGGTCTCCTTACAGTTTGCCGGCTTATCCAATTTCGGCGTGTGACGCGTGACACGGAACGTCTGTCCGCCACCTGCCGAATTCGGTCAGCCACCACAGAAGGAGACGACGCTTTGATCGAGCACGCACTTATCCTACAATTTCCGTCTAACGAGAGGCGGAATCGTATCATGGCTACAAATGGCGCGGACGACAGGAACCTGCCGCGCCTGGCGCGCATCGACCCGCGCCACTTCGATCTGTTGTTCGGCGGCTGCAAGATTGAGCGCTATGCCGCCGGCCAGCATTTGTTCGTCCAGGAGGACGCTTCCGACCGCATCTACGGCGTGATGAGCGGCACCGTCGAGATTTCGATCTATTCGCCCGGTGGGCAAAAGCTGGTGGCCAATATCGAGCTGTCGCGCAGCCTCGTAGGCGAGATCGGAGCCCTGGATGGGCGCCCGCGCACGGCGACCGCCATCTGCCTTACGGCATGCGAGCTGGTTTCGCTGAGCCGGACACAACTCTTCGACCGCATTGAGAAAAACCCATCTCTGGCCCGCGCGATGATCGAATTGCTGTGCACGCGGCTGCGCTGGGTCAGCGGCGAGCTGGGCGATCAGGCCTTTTTCGGCATCGAAGCCAGGCTGGCAAAGCGGCTGGTTTTCCTGAGCGGCGTCATGGCCGACAGCGCCGGCTGGATTCCGATTTCGCAATCGGAGCTCGGCGAATTCCTCGGCGCGACGCGCGAATCCGTCAACAAGACGCTGAACGACTGGCGCAGCCGGCACATGATCGCCATCAAGCGCGGCGGCCTGCGCATCACCAACGCCGCCGCGCTGAACCAGATCGCCGAATCGCAGGACGACGACTGAGCGAGCTCGACGCCTTCGCCGTAGCTTGCTCGACGCCTTCGCTGTAGCCCGCGCGGCGCCTTCGCCATTGCTCCGCTGGTTCGTCGCTTTCGAGAAACAACGAACTGCTTTCAGCGCACCCGGTCAGAGTCGCGAGATAAGATAGCGCAGCGCCGACCGGCTCGGCATGAAGAAATAGCCGCCGCCTTTCGTGGTGACGAACTGCGGCACATCCTTGAGCACCGTGACCTTTTCCCAGGATGGAATCGAGAACCGGCCGCCGCCGCCCCGCGCGCCGATCGTCGGATCGGTCTCGCCGACAAGACCCTGGAACGAGTTCGACGAGACCCAGGTTTGCTGGATGAATTCGTACTGACGCTCGATATCGGCATTGAGGCACATGAACAGGAGGCCCTTCTCGGTCTTTCCGCCTCTGCCCTTCTTCTCATAGGTGCGGCCGACGCGCAGGATGCGGTGGCGCTTGCCGATCCTGATCTGCGTCTCGCGGTCCTCGCCGAGCGAATCGCGCGGGTTGGACCGGCGTATGTGGGAGCCGAGCGGACAGGCATGCCCCTGCGGATCCTCTGCGCCGAGCGCGAAATCATTGTCGACGCCGCGGCCCGGGCGTCCGTTCGGATTGCGCACCAGAGAGCTTCCGTCCTGCCAGCGACCGAGCATCTTTGCCGCCACCCAATGGGGTGTGATGGCGGCGTCGCCTGTCTCGTATGCTGCCTGCGTCGCGGCCTTCCTGCAATAATCGTCGAACCGTTCGACATGCTGCTCGAATTGGCGCAGGACGAGGAAGGTGCCGTTGCGGCCGAAATCGCGCGGCGGAGGCGGCTGCCCCGGTATCTGACGGTTGCACCGCACCTGCGACAGGATGCCGGTTCGGTCCAGCGCCGCGTCCACCGACGGCGAAGCCGGGTAGAAGCCGTGCTCGTCGCGGTAGCCGAACAGGAACTCGCCCGGTGCCAGCAAATGCATCGGCGCGGCTCCCTTGGCGGCGCGCGACGTGCCCCGAACGATCGGTTGCGAGATGCCGTCGACGAAGCCGAAATGCTCGACGGCCCGCTTGCCGTCGCGCCGAACCATCAGCGGCAGTTCGGCGGCCAAGGACATGCCAGCGCCCGTCGTCTGTCGCTTCATGGCCGCGATCTCGGCCTTCAACGTGGCCGGCGTCTCGGCGTAGCAGACTATGACGAGGTCGACAGGATTTTTGGGCGAGCCCCACTGCCATTTGTCGGGAGCGTCGGGGCCTATATCGTTGAGGATGCGGCTGCGCTCGGGCGTTCCCATGCCTTGGCGAAAAGCCACGGGGAACGTGTCCAGCGGCTCATCGTCGACGCCGCCCTCGAGCCCCAACCGGCGCAGGCCGTTGGGGCCGAACGCCACCGTCATGGCGCGGCCGGCCGGCACGCCGTCGCCGAAGCTGGCTTTTTCGGTCACGAAGTCGAGCCACGCCTTGCGCTTCGCTGCCGGCAAACCGTCCGGCACCTCGATCGCAAGCATATGCGCATGGCCGAGTGCGCCGAACGGCCCGAAGAAGATCGACTGGATTTCCCCGGATTCCAGTTCTTCGAGCGGCGCGGACGCGGGTCCAGCCAGGCTGGTCGCGTCTGCCGGCCGCGCTTGCGGCCGCGGGAGCGAACCGAACAGGCTCAGCCAGTCGCGCGCCTCGTTGCCGGTGGCCGAGGCTATGCCGCGCCTGATCCTGGAGTTGATGCGGATGCGCGTGGTGTTGAGATGCGGATAGGCGCTATACCAAAACAGCGTCGGCACCTGCTGGCGCCGCGCCCAGCGCTTGAAACGATCGCCGTCGCGCGCGCCGTCCAGGAACAGCCAGCGCGTGCGCGGATAGCCTTCGGTGTTGCTCCACACGCCGGTCAGGCCGGCCGCGGCCTTGGCGATGAAATCCTCGAGATAGCTTTCCCAGCTGCCGCCGTAGTTGGAGAAGAACACCAGCCTGTCGGTGCCGGGCAGCAGCACCCAGCGAGCGAAATGAATGGTGTTGATGGTGGCGAGGAAGCCCGGACGGAACACTTTCTGCGCCGATATCGAGATGAGATAGAAGGAGAGCCGCAGCGCCAGCCGCCGCAAGATCCCCGGCTTCATCGTCGAGATCGCCGTCAAATTGTTCTGCGCGGCGTGGTCCTCCTTGGCGAGGATATTTTCGAGCGCGCTCACATCGACAGGCGTGTTCGCCGGCCGGTCCTTGTCCTCGAGCCGCCGCAGCGCCAGGAAGCAAAGGCCGACGAAAAGGACGAGGATGGCCAGCAGGCCGAGCACCGAAAGCAGAAGCGCAGCGCCGGCGATCGCGACATTGGCGAAGGTGACGCCATGCGGATTGCCGAACACGAGCACATAGGTCATGCGCCAAAAAGCGAGAACGACGAGCGCGACGGTGGCGAACATCGCCGGTGTCAAAAGCGTCGTTGTCAGCACGCGCGACCAGTGGCCCGGCGGCCTTTCCAGCAGGCTTTCTGCGGGCTCGAACGCCCAGCTGAATTGCCCGAGGCAGCGCACATGCCGGCGCGCCTCGGCCAGCACGTCCATCGCATTGCCGGGGCCTACGCGCGGCTTCTCGACGATCTCGCGCACGCTGTCGGCGAGCTTGGCCTCGGCCAGGATCCGCCGCACGGAATGTCCCGGCGTGCCGGAGAAAACCAGCCCGGCGGCGCTACCGAAGGAGGGCGATATCTCGATATGGTTCTTCTTCAGGAAGTCCTCCAGCGAGCCGCCGTCCGGCAGGCCGTAGACATCCCTGAAGATCGGGCGCAGCCGATGCCCGATCGATTGCGCAATGGCGGCAATGACGTCATCGGTGCTGCCGTCGCCGGAGATTTCGAACACCAGCGCGCCGGTCTCTGTCCCGGTTTTCTCGTCCTTGCCGGTGGGAGCGACGGCCAGGCTGGTGAAATGAATGGTGCCGACCTTGTCCAGCGCGGCGCTGAGTTCGCCGATCGCCGGATTGCCGAGATCCGCAACCTTGTCGCGCACCGCATCGAGCGGCAGCAGTCGAGTGATCGGGCAGACAACCGTCACCATCGATTGATCGGCGGTGCGGCAAAGCGGCGAGCGCTCGAAATCGACCTTGAGGCTTGCCGGATAGGCGCCGACACTGACCATCTTGCCGGCCCTGCCCCGCGCGCGGGCGAGCTTCGGTTTGCTGAACAGGGCGCGGACGCATTCGCCGATCTGGATGCGGGCGATCTCGGCGCCGATGCACAGATGGATGCCGTAGCCGAACACCATGTAGTCGCGATGCGGGCGCGACGTATCGAATTCGTTCGGCCGCTGCACAATGTCCGGATCGAACATGGCTGAAAGCGTCGCCGGCATCACCACCGTTCCGGCCTTCACCAGGCGCTCGCGGCGCGTGCCTTTGCCGATGACCGCGTCACGCCTCGTGTAGCGCCATGGCCCGATCCAGATCGGCTTGAAGCGCATGGCCTCCAGGACGGCCCGGTCGAGCTTGCCGGTATCGCCGGCAGCGATGGCCTGATCGATGGCTTGCCGCGCATCGCTGCGCGACAGGATCACATCCAGGCAGTTGCTGCCGGCAAGCACGTTGGTCGGCACAAAGCCGGCGACCATGCCGAGCATGATGGAATGGATGTCGGGCAGCGACAGGCGCCCCTGATCCATCAGCGCGACGAGGCGGGCCAGCGGCCGGTCGTCCTTGCCCGGTCTTTCCCTGATCGCTGCGATCGAGCGGTCTGTGACCTTGATCAGGCGATCGCCGCCGACCACAGCAAGCTGGCGCGTGCTGGGGTTTGCTGTCGGGTCGGAGAAGAACAATGCGCTGAGCGCGATCGACCAGTCGGCGAATTCGGTTTCGTCGTCGATCTCGAGGCCGAAATAATCGCGGCAGATGCGCACCGGCACGATCTTCATCAACCCGGCGATGGCATCGAAACCGGGGCTGGCGCGAGTCATGATATCGCGCGAATGGCGCTCGGCGATCGGCCGGACGATGGCTTCGACTTCCGCTGGCGGGAAAGCGCTCAGCACCGCCGATTTCATCTGCCGGTATGCGGCGCCGTCCTGCATGCCGAGAATGAAATTCGAGCCCCGGGCGAGTTCGACCATTTCCGGCCCATAGGGCGTCTCGAACTCATCGCCCCGCTCCAATATGTCGCGCACATCCGCGCCCTTGGTGACGAGCAGGAAATTGCCGAAGCCGAGATTGGGCCAGAAACGGCGCAGCAGCGACAGCAGCCAGCGCGGATCGCTAAGAAGAAAGCCGGCGATGCGGGAAGCAATGCCGCTCTTGGAACGCAGGCGGTTGATGTCGAAAGGCGGCATCTCGACGACTGGACGCTGGCTCTTCTGAGCGGCGCGGACGGCGGCGAAGTATTTTAAAGTGATCATCGCGTTCAAGCCCCCCGGCTATCCACGTCAATGCGATGCCGGCATTGTTCTGGCCTAGGTTTGCATCGGTCCGGCGTATGTGAACCCGTTCACAGTCATTTGTTGTCGGCCTAAGCGATTATGCGGCAGACTTGGCCAGATCGAAATTGCCGATCAGGAAATTGTTCTTGGCCGGGTCGACGAACGGTATCCAGCGTATCCTCTGCTCGGAAAAATCGGGATGCCTAGTCATGAAAATCGCAAGCTCGCGCGCCGCCTCGTCGCGCCGGCCGCTTCTCATCAGCGCGCCTATCTTCAGGAACCTGGCGTAGAAGTAGCCTGGCGACAGGTTGAGCGAGCGCTCGGCGGTGGCGATCGCAGCCGGCCAGTCCTCGACGAAGCAATAGGCCGCGGCCAGTTCCCCCAGATTGTGGAAGCGATAAAGGTCGAACGGGCTCAATCGGTCAGTGTCGAGGAAGAAGGGGATCGCGCTGGTCGCATCGCCAAGCAAAAGGTGCGCGCTGCCCATGGCCGAGCGGGCGAAGGCAAAGCTCGGATTGATGTGGATCGCTTCGGCAAGATGCTCGGCCGCCAATGCCGGCAGGCCGCGCATGATGTCGGCTGCGCCGAGATAGGCATGCGGACGCGCATCGAGGCTGTCCATCAGAAGCGCCTTGCGCGCAAGCGTCTCGACTTTCTCCAAATCGTCGCTGTCGCCGAAACGCAGCCATGCCCGCCAGAAATACCACCATGCGAGCTCGTTGAGCACGGCGCTTGAATTCGGATCTTCCTGATAGGCCTTGTCGAAGAAGTCGAGCGCGATTTCGGTATCGCGACGTGTCCGCCTGTTCATGTGCCAGCAGCCGCGCCTGACCAGTTGCCAGGTTTCGAGGCTTTCCCACGGCACCTGGAACGTGCGCGCCTGCTCGGCGCGGTCGACCTCCTTGTCGAGGATGGAAACGATCTCACTGCCGATCTGGTCACGCAGGCTGAAGATGTCGACGAGATCGCGGTCGAAGCGCTGCGACCAGACAAGGCGTCCGTTCGAGGTGTCGGTGAGCGACGTATTGAGGCGGATCTGCCTGTCGGAGCGCGCCAGCGTGCCGCTGACGATGTAGCGGGCGCCGAGCGCATTGCCGATGAGCCTTGTGCCCAGGCTGTCGTCGCGAAACTGGAAGCTGGACCCCTTGGCGATTACCGAAAGCCAGCGCGTGTTGGAAAGGCCGTATATGATGTCCTCGGCGATGCCGTCGGCCATATAGCCGACATCGGGTTCGCTTCCATTGCCCTGGAACGGCAGCACCGCGATCGCAGGGGGGCCTTTGGCGATCGGCCTGAAATGGCCGGGCGTGGCAGGGATGGAAGCGAAGGAAGCCGTCGCCGCGGGGCCGTTGCCCCCGCGGCCGGCGATCAGGACCCGCACCGGCAGGGCGATGTTCTTGAGGCTGAATTCGCCGAGGTCGGTGAAGACGGCCGACGTCTTGTCCTTCACGTGATGCCACGTCGTCGCCGAGATGGCGACGCCGTCATGCGGTGCGAATTCCTGCAGCCGGGCTGCGATATTCACGTCGTCACCGTAGAGACGGCCTTCCCGGGCGATGACGTCGCCGGTGTTGATCCCGGCCCGAAACGGCATGCGCATGTGCTCGTCGACCGCGGCATTCAGCGCCACGATCCGGTCCTGGAAATCGAAGGCCGCCCGCAAGGCTTCGATCGGGTTGCCGAATTCGGCCATGATGCTGTCGCCGGCATCGCCGAACGTGCGCCCGCCGAAGGCGCCGCAACTGTCGGCAATGATGTCGCGCCTCTCCTCGAAGGCGGCGACGGCGAGCTCGTCGTCGATGCCCATCAGCCGAGAGAATCCTACGGCGTCGATCGAAATGATTGTCGCAAGCTGACGGGTGTAATTCCGTTCAGCCATGATCCGCCCCCAGTCCCGCTTCCAGTCCAGAACAGGCGACCTGCGCTCAAAAGAAACGCGTCGCCGTCTGCCGATGGATATTCACCGGCAGGTCCGGCGCGCTGTTGCCACCCTGTTGTGATCAGAATTCTATCAGGGTCTTGCCGAAAGCTCTACTACGAAGAGCTAATATGACGAACTCCCCATACGGCGCATGGTTAGTCATTTGTTACATCGGGCGACACATCCGGATCACGCCTCTACCTTTTGAAATCAAACGATCTTTCTCGCCCCGAGGCGCTGAATTGATTACCGGTGGATATGGATTGGCCGTATCGAGACAAACGCCTCGGGAAGCGTAATTCTTACCTAGCGGAACCAACCTGCCCAGGTGCGGGTTTCTGACCGCACCTGCCAACCGAGATTTGAGGGCTCTCATGCGCACTGTTGTTTTGGCAACCGGTATCGCGGTCTGCCTTGCCGGCGGATCGGCCTTTGCGGCGGACGACCGGCCACTGCCGCCGCAAAATGCCAAGAAACTCTCGGAGATCGTCGCCAAGGTCGAGCACCGCAGCGACTTCCGCTATGTGAAGGAGGTGGAATGGGACAGCGACGGCTACACCATCACCTACTACACGACGGACAAGGCCAAGGTCCAAATCACCTACGATCCTGTCAGCGGCGAACCCAGATAGGCCACGCCCGCCCGCGGCCGTTCAGCCAGGCCTGCTAGGGCAAATGGACCCCTGCCCGATCCCCGGCATCTGTGGGTTAGAGCGTGATCCCGACAAGTGGGAATCGGTTTTCGATCAGGATGGCGATGCAACAAAACGTCATCCTGATCCAGCGCCTGAACGCTCCGGTGCCGCGCTCCGGCGTGACAGGCTGCCCCTTCTTCGGTGGCTGACTTCCGCCATGATTGCGGGCACGGGTGCATGGCGATGATCAGCTACGTCCTGAAGCGCATCCTGATGGTGCTTGTCGGCTATCTGGTCGCCGTGCTTGTCGGGTTGATCGCCGTAGTGGTGATCTACGCGCTATTGAGCTCGCTGCCCAACGCGCCAGCTTATTTCGGGCTTATGGAATTCACGCCGGTCGCCGTGCTGGTGGTGCCGCCGCTTGGCATGTTCGTCTATTTCCTGACGATCATCCTGACGGCGATGCAGACGCTGGTCTTTGCAAAGATGGCCGAGTTCTTCTCGCTGCGAAGCTCTTGGCTGCACATGTTCTTCGGCGCCGCCGCCGCGGCTGCCGGTTTCATGCTGATCTGGCCCGGCGCCGCCGATGATCCGGCGCGCTGGGCCGACATCGGCATCATCGCCGGCGCCGGCCTGGTGGCCGGCCTGCTCTACTGGTTGATCGCCGGGCGCGACGCCGGCTTCCGCCGGCCGTTGATCAAAGCAATTCCAGGAAAAGTGTGAAGCGGTCAGGCTCGGCGGCTTCGCCGTAGCCTTCGTCCGTAATTGCTTGAGAGTAAAAAGCGCTCAGCTTGACGGCGTGCGCACCGCTTCAGTCGCGTCCAACGCCTGCATCAGCTTGGAATCGCGGCCGTAGACGTCGTCGAAATACTCGACCTTGCCGGACATGTCCGGCCAAGCGGTGAAATAGGCGACATAGACCGGAATGACGCGCGTGACATTCTCGGTCGAATGGCCATGCTTCAGTTTCTCGGCGATGTCGTCGATCGTGGTGCCCAGCACGGCGGCGGCCATGCCGCGCGGATCCTGCAGCCGCACACAGCCATGGCTGAGCGCGCGCATGTCGCGCGCGAAGAACGACTTCTGCGGCGTGTCGTGCATGTAGATGGCATGCTTGTTGGGGAAGAGAATCTTCAATTCACCCAAGGCATTGGCCTCGCTCGGCTGCTGCCGCACGCTGAACGGAATGTTGGCGCCATAGGCACCCCAATCGACCGCCGCCGACGGGATGCGCTTGCCGCGCGAATCCGTCACCTCATAGCCGGCACGGTCGAGATAGCCCGGATCGCCGCGCAGCCTTGGCAGCATCTCGTTAACGATAATCGACTGCGGCACGCCCCAGTAAGGATGGAAGTCGACCTGCTTGATCTGGTTGTAGAAGAACGCGGTCTGGTTGGTGACCCGACCGATGACCGCGCGGGTCTTCAGCTTCTCCTCGCCATTGTCGATATAGCTGGCGGTGAAGGCCGGCTGGTTGATGAAGACGCGCGGGCTGCCGAGATCCGACGGCATCCAGCGCAGTTCCTCGAGCGCCACCTTGACCTTCTCGATCTTGTCAGCCTTCGACGCGCCAGCCAGCGAAGCCACGGTGCGCGGGCCGATGACGCCGTCGCCCTTCATGCCAGCGCGCTGCTGCACGGCCTTGATCACCGGCACCAGCTCGGGTTCGTAGACCTCGCTCTTGCCCAGCCTGGAGAGCACTTCGCCGTAGTTGCCGCCCATCTCATCATCAAGATTGCGGGCGATCAGCGTCAGCAACTTGGGCAGTTCCGGGCTGCTCTCGCCCGGCTTGAGCAGCAATTTGGGATCGACGACGATCTCGTTTTCCTCGCTGGCCTCGAGCGCCTCCAGCTCGACGCGCAGCGCCTGGTACTCGGCATTCTGCGGATGCCGCGATTCAAGATAGGTGCGGACCTCCTGAGTATGCGCCAGCGTCTTCAACGCGCCTTCCAGATCGAAGGGCTTGGCCGGGAAATCGTAGTAGCCGGTCATCCGGTTAGGGTCGACGCGGCCGCTCTGGGCATCATGCGCATAGCGCAGCACGCGCGCCGAAAGCGCCATCTCGAAGCGGACCAGTTCCTTGGTCCGTTCTTCCGGTGTGGCGGCGGAACTGGCGGCTGCTGGGATATCGACGGAGTAGTCGGCCGGCGTCAGGCCGTAACTCGCCGCCTCGCCCAGGACGCGCACCGCATCCTGCGCCCGGCTGTTGGGGGCATTGTCGCTCACCCAGATGAAATCCGGATTGGCCGAATAATAGGCGATCAGGGCCTTGGCGATATCCGGCTCGGCGAATAATTCGTAATCGCTCAAGCCTGCGACGGCATCACGGAAGCTGTTGCTCGTCACCGACGGGACAAAGGCGGCGTCTTGCGCAGTCGTCGGCTGCGGCGCCGGCAGCAGCGATTTGAAATCGACCCGCACAAGCTTGTCGGCCCTGTAGGTGTTGTAGGTCGGGCTGCTGATCCTGACGCCGCCACCATCCTCTCCGGCCGGCCGCACCTTGCGCGGTTTCGGCGGCGGCGGAAACTCGCCTTGCGGGTTGTGCCGGATGCCGCCGCCGAACAGCATGTCGAACAGCCCTTGCGCGCTTGCCGACTGCTGCCCAAGGGCCAGCGTCGCCGCCATCGCGATCGGCAGGATGGCTTTTTTGTTCCCGAGGATTTTCATGCTTCACCCGCACCGGTTGAAACCGGTTCCCGTTCCACGCCGCTGGACGGTCCCGCCCTCCGCAAGGCGGATGTATGACGTGACCATACCGATTCATACTGATTTGGTTAAGCTTCCATAAATTTTCGGAGCCGTGTTGCAGAACGGTTTCACATCACCGTGAGACCCAAAGCGGCGATTGCGCCGGGCCCCACGCGCTCGCAAAGGTGTCGAAAACAATCAGGCGTTGGCGCCGCCATCTATGGTCAACGATGCCCCCGTGACGAAGCGTCCTTCAGGGCCTGCCAACCAGGCCACCATTCCCGCGATCTCCTCGGCCTCGCCGAAGCGCGGCGTCGCCATCTTCCGACGCTGGTGCTCCGCATGTGGCCCGTTGGCGGGATTCATGTCGGTGTCGGTGGACCCCGGATGAACAATGTTGGCGGTGATGCCGCGCGGACCGAGATCGCGCGCCAGGGCCTTCGTCAGTCCGATCAGCGCCGCCTTGCTGGTCGAATAGGCGCTGAGCCCAGGATAGGTCACGCGCTCGGCCAGATTGCTGCCGATCGAGATGATCCTGCCGCCATCCGCCATATGCCGCGCGGCGGCCTTGGAGGCGATGAAAGGCGCTCTGAGATTGACCCCTATGCTCTCGTCGAAATCGGCGAGCGACAAGGTGTCGATCGGCGCGGCGCGCCAGATGCCGGCACTGTTGACCAGGATGTCAAGTCGCCCAAACGCATCCATCGCCTCATCGACGGCGCTCTCGATCGCCTGGGCGTCGCGGCCATCGGCCTTGATGGCGATGGCGCGCCCACCGGCCGCCTCGATTTCATTGACCACGATGCGCGCCTGCGCCTCGCCATTCACATAGGTCAAGGCAACGTTCGCGCCGTCACGCGCCAGTCTTTTCGCGATTGCCGCGCCGATACCGCGGCTGCCGCCGGTGACGAATGCGGCCTTGCCGCGCAACTGGTTGGAAGACATCGGACTCTCCTTTATGTAACGATCGATACATAAATACCTGCCAAGCTTGCCGGATGCCGTCAAGTGGATTATGTATCGATCAACACAGAAAACCCAACAGAAGGACACCATGCCGGAAAGGGGCCGCCCGCGAAGCTTTGATCGAGCGTCTGCATTGCGCCGGGCGATGGAGGTTTTCTGGGCGAAGGGCTATGAGGGCGCGTCGCTCAGCGACCTGACCGCGGCCATGGGCATCAATTCGCCCAGCCTCTATGCCGCTTTCGGCAGCAAGGAAGCGCTCTTTCTTGAGGCGACGGACCTCTACACGCGCAGCGAAGGCACCGACATCTGGTCGACGCTGGAAGAAGCTCCGACCGCGCGGCTCGCGATCGAAGGCTTCTTGACCCAGACCGCCCGGGCCTACGCACAGACCGACCGGCCGCAGGGTTGCCTCATCGCGCTCGGAGCCTTGCATCAGGATTCCACGCAAGGGCTGATCTGCCAGGATCTGCGCCGTCGCCGCGCCGAAAATCAGACGGCGCTTGAAAGGCGTCTGGGACGGGCAGTGGCTGAAGGCGAGTTGCCTGCCGACTTCGACTGCCAAGCCGCGGCCACCTTCTTCGCGACTGTACAGCATGGCATGTCCATCCAGGCGCGCGACGGCGCAACCCATGCCGCCCTTATGGCGACCGTTGCCGGCGCTATGGCGGCGTGGACGACGATGGCCGGCGCCGACGCCTGACCAGTGACAAACGCAAGGCTTTGTGATCGAAATTTCGGCGGTCGCAGCGAGCGTGGCCGGGAGGATTTGCCGTGAAGAAAGGTTATCGCCAGCTTCTCGACGAGGCGAATGCCGAGATCGAGGTCGTGTCGCCGGAGGAGGCAGCGGGGCTGCTGGAGGATGACGAGACGATCTTCGTTGATCTGCGCGACCCGCGCGAGGTCGAGCGCGACGGCAAGATCCCCGGCGCCAAGCATGTGACGCGCGGCATGCTGGAATTCTGGATCGATCCCGAAAGCCCGTATCACAAGCCGTTCTTCGCAAGCGGAAAGACCTTCATCTTCTTCTGCGCCGGCGGCTGGCGCTCGGCGCTTGCCACCAAGACGGCGCAGGACATGGGCCTGACGCCGGTCAAGCATATCCTCGGCGGCTACACCGCCTGGAAGGCGGCCGGCCTGCCCGTAGAGCCGGGGCAGAAAAAGAAGGCGGACTGATAGGTCGATTAGTGCAGGGTGGCTTCCCGCTGCCCAGTCACGAAGCCGACCGCGCGCGCGACGACATCCCTGTCGGCGAGGATACGGCGGTGGCCGAGCCCGCCGGCCCAGTGCAGGTGGACATGTTCGCCGGCGCCCGCATAACGCTTGGCATGGTCGGCATGGACCTCGCGATCATCCGGCGCGTGGATGACCAGCGTCGGCACCGACGCTGCGGCCAGTTGGCGATCGCCGGTGAATTCGCTGAGCGGCCGCCCAGACAGATGCTTCACCCGGTCTGCCATGGCGACGCGCGAGAGCGGCCCGACATTCATCATGCGGCTGAAATCGTCGAAGATCGCAGGCAAGGAGCTCGGCGCGGCAATTAGCACCAGCTTTTGCGCCGGAAGCGGCGGCATGCCCTTGATCGACGCCGCGACGGCGTTGGCGGCAATCGCGCCGCCGAAGGAGTGGCCGACGACAGCGGCAAAGGGGCCGAACCATTCGCCGGCAACCCGCGCAGCGTCCACGGCATTCACCATGTTGAGATGACGGCCGAGCGAATGGCCATGTCCGGGCAGGTCGAGCGACACGACCTTGTAGCCGGCTCCACGAAATGCTTCGATCAAGGCGCGCATATATTCGGTGCGCGAGCGCCAGCCATGGATGACGAGCACCGTGCCGCGCGACTCCCTGCCCGGCTCCGGCCGGAATTCATGCACGGCGACGCAATCCGTCCTGGTCTTAAGCCTGTGATGGCGCGCCTCGGCCATGAAGGCTGAGGCACGCTCGACGGCGCGGCGTTCGCCGTCGCTCAAGGCCTTGACGCTCGGTGTGCGGCAAAACAATTCGAACGCGGCGCGGCCGCTAAGACCCGGCGCAACATGCTCGGCCGCGCCAAAAACGCTCCGGATGACCTTCATTCCAAATGATGCCATATTGGCAGTCCATTCCATTCGTTCAAGCATGAACATAATAGTTCAAACATGAACATTAAGCAAGAGCTGCCCTGGGACAATCCTCGCTTTCGCAACTGGGTTGCGGTGGCGCGCGCCTGCCATGTGCTGGAGCGCACCCTGGCGGTGAAGCTCGCCCCGCTCGACCTCAAGCCGGCGCAGCTCGACGTGCTGATGAACCTCTACCGCCACCCCGGCATGTCGCAGCACGACCTTGCCCGCAAGCTCTTGGTCGGCCGCTCCAACATCACCATGCTGTTGCCGCAGCTGGAAATCCGCGGCCTGCTGCGCCGCGAAGGCGACGAGAAGGACAAGCGCGTGCTGCGCTTGAACCTAACCGAGGCGGGCGAGGCGCTGCTGATGAAGGCGCTGAAGGTTCACATGGCGCTGATCGAGAAGGCGATGAGCCAGTCGACGCCGGAACAGTGCGATATGATCGGCGAGCAGATGCGCAAGATCGCCGATGTCCTCAAGGAAGCCTGAGCCGGCTTCCAATCACCACATCTTCTTCTTCGCCCGTTCCGGCCACTCCCTATCATAGGCCTCGCCGTCGATGTTCTTGCGGCTGGTGACCTCGAGGATCTGGCCGGGCGTCGGCAGCGACTTCGGGTCGACATGCCTGGCCGGGTTCCAGAGCTCGGAGCGCACAATGGCGCGGGCGCACTGGAAATAGACCGTATCGACATCGATGATGGTGGCCGAGCGGGCTGGCCTGCCGTCGACCGTGAACGACGCGCAAAGCTCGGCATCGGTTGTCATATGTGCGCGGCCGTTGACGCGCAGCGTGGTGCCCGATCCCGGAACCAGGAAGAACAGCCCGACGCGCGGATCGCGAATGATGTTTTTCAGCGAATCGGCGCGGTTGTTGCCGCGCCTGTCGGGCATCATCAGCGTCTTGTCATCGACGATGCGCACGAAGCCGGCGAGATCGCCGCGCGGCGAGCAGTCGAGCCCCTCCGGCCCGCTGGTCGCCAGCGCCACGAAAGGCGAGGCCTCGATGAAGGCGGCATATTCGGGAATCACATGGTCGAGTTCCTTGACGACCGAAGCCTCGCCCGGCAGCCCGTAGAGGGCCTCGAACTGCTCGACGGATGTGATGCGCGACATCTTTTCGCCTCCTGACCTTTTGCCGGCGCTACCCCAAGTCCGTGACGCCTTGACGACAGCCGACATTGGATTGCCACGCGCCAGGCTAGCGATCCCGGCTCAGCCCCTTCTCGGCCAGCTCGGCGAGATAGGCGTTCCAGCGCTCGTCCTTTTCGCGGCCGAGCGTATGCAGATAATTCCAGGTGAAGATGCCGGTGTCGTGGAAATCGTCGAAGGTGATGCGCACCGCATAATTGCCGACCGGCTCGATCTTGAGGATCGCAACATTGCGCTTGCCCGGAACTGTCACCCGCTGCTCCGGCGAATGGCCCTGCACTTCCGCCGACGGCGAGGCCACGCGCAGGAACTCCGCCGGCAGTTCGAAAGGCTGATGTCCCGGAAAGGTCACGGTCAGCAGCTTGCGGTCCTTCGAGACCCTGAGTTCCTTTGGCGCGGTCATGGCTGGTCCTGTCTGGGTTGCGCCCTTCCCTACGCCGCTTCGCGCGATCCGGAAAGACCGGTGCCAATGCATGTCGCCCAGAAGTGTGCAGCGGTTCGGGGACAAACGACATGCATCAGACAGAGACTTTTAGCCAGCCGACACGCGATGTCGGCCGGGGAATGTTACCAAAGATCAAGACCTTCTATCTTGAATGCGGCATTGGATCGTATCACATAGCTGTATATAACGACGCCGCTAGGCCACGGGAAACGCTTGCAATGGACATGATCGACCCCTTCGGTCGCACAATCAGCTATCTGCGCGTGTCGGTCACCGACCGCTGCGATTTCCGCTGCACCTATTGCATGGCCGAGGACATGACCTTCCTGCCGAAGAAGGATCTGCTGTCGCTCGAGGAGCTTGACCGGCTCTGCACCGTTTTCATCGAGAAAGGCGTGAAGAAGCTCAGGCTGACCGGCGGCGAGCCGCTGGTGCGCAAGAACATCATGCATCTGGTGCACCAGCTGTCGCGGCATCTCGAAAGCGGCGCCCTGGAAGAGCTGACGCTGACCACCAACGGCTCGCAGCTGTCGCGCTTCGCGGCCGAACTCGCCGATTGCGGCGTCAAGCGCATCAACGTCTCGCTCGATACGCTTAATGCCGAGAAATTCCATCAGATCACGCGCTGGGGCAATCTCGCCAAGGTGATGGAAGGCATCGACGCCGCGCAGAAGGCAGGGCTCAAGATCAAGCTCAATGCGGTTGCGCTGCGCGACTTCAACGATGCCGAAATCCCCGAGCTGATGCGCTGGGCGCATGGCCGCGGCATGGACCTCACCCTCATCGAGACGATGCCGATGGGCGAGATCGAGGCCGACCGCACCGACCAGTATCTGCCGCTGTCGTTGCTGCGCGCCGCGCTGGAGCGCCAGTTCACCCTCGCCGACATTCCTTACAAGACCGGCGGCCCTGCCCGCTATGTCCATGTCGCCGAGACCGGCGGCCGGCTCGGCTTCATCACGCCGATGACGCATAATTTCTGCGAAAGCTGCAACCGCGTGCGGCTGACCTGCACCGGCACGCTCTATATGTGCCTTGGGCAGGAGGACGCCGCCGACCTCCGGGCGCCCCTGCGCACCTCCGAAGGCAACGAGTTGCTCAGCGTGGCGATCGACGAGGCCATCGGCCGCAAGCCCAAGGGCCATGACTTCATCATCGACCGCCGCACCAGCCGCCCTTCGGTGTCGCGGCATATGAGCGTCACCGGCGGCTGATTTTTTCTACGATTTGGTGCAGGATCTACCTTTGGTCATTGACCAGAGGGGGGATCATGCAGAATCTTCGTCGCCTCGGCTTGTTTTCCGCGCTTCTGTTCTTGTCGACGAATTTGACGATGACGGCGCTGGCCAAGCCGTTCACCTACATCAACGCGCGGTTCGGCACCGTGTGCACGTTCCCGGACCAGATTTTCACCAAGCGCATGCCCGAGCCGGAAAACGGCGATGGTCTGGAATGGCATAGCGCCGATGGCGCCAGCGTTGCGTGTTATGGTAGCTACAATGCACTCGACGATACCCCCGAGAGCCTCGTCAAGAACGAAAAAGCTAGCCCCGAGCCAAAGAAAAAGTCACCTACGGCAAGACCGGCAAGAACTGGGCGGTGCTGTCGGGCACGAAGGGCGACAAGATCTTCTATCAGCGGTCCGTGTTCGGAAAAGAGGACGTCATCCACACCGTCTCCATCGAGTATCCAGCAGCACTCAAGGCGAAATACGACCCGCTGGTCGGCGCCATCGCTGCAAGCCTGCACGAGGCGTCCGGGCCACACCGGAAATAAACCATCCACACAGCCTTCCGCCCGATTTACCGCCAGCCTTTTCCAGCCTAGCCTTCGAGCGCGATTTTCGCTCTAGGGGGAGTGCACATGCGCACAATCATGTTTTCACTTGCAGTGCTTGGGATTGCCCCTGTGCCGGCCGCGGCTCAGTCGATCGGCGGCACCTACACCGTCGCCGGCACCAATTTCGACGGCTCGAAGTATGGCGGCGAGGCAACCATCACGCTGACCAGCGACACGACCTGTACGATCCACTGGGAAACCGGCGGCTCGACCTCGGACGGCATCTGCATGCGTAACGACAATGCGTTTTCCGCCGGCTACGCGATGGGCAAGGAAATCGGTCTCGTCGTCTACAAGATCGAGAAGGACGGCTCCCTGCACGGACTGTGGACCATCGCCGGCCAGAACGGCAACGGCACCGAAGTGCTGACGCCGAAGTAAGTCTCCGCAGCCTCGGCAAAATCGATCTCGTGGGCCACGCAGAAATTGGTGGCCCATTTCTTTGCCGTTGCTGTTTTCCGGCTGCCTGCTAGACGCTGATCTAGAACTAAATCCGGAAACGCCTTTGCCCCTCTCGCCAAATCTGCGCGGCGCGCTGTTCATGGTCGTGGCCATGGTCGGCTTCACCTTGAACGATGCGATCACCAAATTCTCGTCCGAATCGATGAACATGGCGCAGGTCATGCTGGTGCGCGGCGCCTTCGCGTCCCTGTTCGTCGGCCTGCTCGCCTGGCGGCGCGGCGCGCTTGCCAATCCGGCCGCCATGCTGCAGCCGATGGTGGCGACGCGCGTGGCCGGCGAAGCAGGCGCCACGGTATCGTTCCTGATCGCGCTTGCGCATTTGCCGATCGCCAACGTCTCGGCCGTGCTGCAGGCGCTGCCGCTGGCGGTGACCATGGGCGCGGCGCTGTTCTTCGGCGAAGGCGTCGGCTGGCGGCGCTGGCTTGCTATTGCCGTCGGCTTCGCCGGCGTGATGATCATCGTGCGGCCGGGCTTCGAAGGGTTCAGCGTCTATTCGCTGCTGGCATTGGCCAGCGTCGCCTGCTGCGCGGTGCGCGACCTCGCCACCAAGCGCATCCCAGAGGCGATCCCGACCATGCTGGTGTCGACGGCGACCGCGCTTGCCATGACCGTTCTGGGCGCGCTGCTTTTGTCGCCAATGGGCGGCTGGACGCCGATGAGCGGCCGGGCGACCACGCTTCTGGCGCTCGCGGCGGTGCTGGTGCTTATCGGCTATCAGTTCATCATCATGGCGATGCGCTCGGGCGACATCTCCTTCATCGCGCCTTTCCGCTACACGGCCCTGCTCTGGTCGATCCTGCTCGGCCTCGTCATTTTCGGCGACGTCCCCGACCTGCCCATGATCGTTGGCGCCGCCACCATCATCGGCTCGGGCCTCTATGCGCTCTACCGCGAGCGCGTCGTCGGCAAGCAGCAACCTGCTGCCGAAAGCGCTGGACCCGACATGGCGCCGGACCGCATATAGGCCGATGGACCGAAATGTCGCAGGGATCGTTCTGGCGGGGGGCCAGTCGCGCCGAATGGGCGGCGGCGACAAGCCGTTGCTTTCGCTGGGCAAAGCCAAGCTGATCGATCATGTTGCCGCGCGATTGAAGCCGCAGGTCGCGACCCTGGGGCTCAACGCGAACGGCGATCCGGCGCGGTTTGCCGCCATGGACCTGCCGGTGCTCGAAGATACGGTGCCGGGCCATGCCGGGCCGCTGGCGGGCATTCTCACCGGCCTCGAATGGGCGACGAGGCAAACGGGCTGCCGGTGGCTGATAAGCGCCGCCGGCGATACGCCGTTCTTCCCCGAAAACCTCGTCGAGCGCCTCGCAGCCGCAACCCGCGACCGCCCAGGCGCAATCGCCGTCGCCAGTTCGGACGGCAGATGGCACCCGACCTTCGCGCTCTGGCCGCTCGGCCTGCGCGACGCCCTGCGCCATTTCCTGGTCGATGAGGATAACCGGCGGGTTTCCGCCTTCATGGAGCGCCAGGGCTATGTCGAGGTCGAGTTCCCCATGATCGAGGCCGACGACAAAACGATCGATCCGTTCTTCAACGTCAACACACCGGACGATCTTGCGGCGGCGGAGCGTCTGTTGCAAAGGCTCAGGCCATGAGACGCGTATTCGGCATCACCGGCTGGAAGAACTCCGGCAAGACGACCCTGACGGAAAAGCTGGTCACCGAACTGGTGGCGCGTGGCTGGACAGTGTCGACGGTGAAGCACGCCCACCATGACTTCGACATCGACAAGCCGGGCACCGACAGTTTCCGCCATCGGCAGGCGGGCGCGACGGAGGTCGCGATCGTCTCCGGTCGGCGCTGGGCGCTGATGCACGAATTGCGGGCCGAGGACGAGCCGACGCTGGACGATATCCTGGCGCGGCTATCGCCCACGGACATCGTGCTGGTCGAAGGCTACAAGCGCGAAGCGCACAAGAAAATCGAGGCAAGGCGGCTCGAAGCCAAGGACCGAACGCCACTTTCGGCCAACGATCCCAACATCGTCGCGGTCGCCGCCGACTTTGCAGTCGAAGGCGAGGACCTGCCGGTTTTCGACCTCAACGACACCAAATCGATAGCCGACTTTGTCGAGCGCAGCACAGGTCTCGTTGCTCGAACCAAGTAACGCAGCGGCACGTCCTGACTGTCGTTTGCCGTTGATTTGCAGTTGCTTTTTTCTTGGAAAGAGTGGGAGTATCCGCCCCAGCGGGCGGTCAGGAAACGACCGCCCACAAGAGCCGCCCGGGACAGCGGCCATGACAATATGAGAGGATTATCATGCGTATTGCACTGCGTATCGCGCTTGCCGCTTCGGCCGCGCTGCTGACACTTGGCGTCGCCCAGGCTCAGGAAAAGACCCTGAGGATCGGCACCGAAGGCGCGTACCCGCCCTTCAACAACCTGACCTCCGACGGCCAGCTGGTCGGCTTCGACATCGATATCGCCAAGGCGCTCTGCGACGAGATGAAAGTGAAATGCACCTTCGTCGCGCAGGATTGGGACGGCATCATCCCGGCGCTTCAGGCCGGCAAATTCGACGCCATCGTCGCCTCGATGTCGATCACGCCCGAACGACAGGAAAAGGTCGACTTCACCCACAAATACTACAACACCCCGTCTGCCATCGCCGTGCCGAAGGATTCGCCGGTCAAGGGTGTGACTAAGGAAGATCTCGCCGGCAAGACCATCGGCGTCGCCACCACCACCACGCACTACAACTATGCTTCGAAGACCTACACGGACAGCACCATCAAGGGCTATCCGAGCAGCCCCGAGGAACAGGCTGACCTCGCCAATGGTCGTCTCGATGCGATCGAGGACGACATCGTCGTGCTGCAGCAGTGGTTGGATTCGCCGGACGGCGCCTGCTGCAAGATCCTCGGCCAGCCGTCGCCGCAGCCGGTCGAAATTTTCGGACCGGGCGCCGGCATCGCCGTGCGCAAGGGCGAGACCGATCTGGTCAACAAGCTGAACAACGCGATCGACGCCATCCGCAAGAACGGAAAGTACAAGGAAATCAACGACAAGTACTTCAAGTTCGACGTCTACGGCGCCGAATCCTGATCGATAAGCCAAGGGCGGCGAGGCATCCCTCACCGCCCTTAAATCCTTCCGGGATCGCCACGGAGACACGACCCGTCAATGCCGGCCCAAAGCATTTGGACACTTCTCAGCTGGGGACCGGATGGCTGGAGTGACGACATTGCCTCTGGCGTGCTGGTCACCATTGCACTGGCGCTCGCCACACTGCCGATCGGCCTGGTGATCGGCTTTTTCGTCGCCTTCGCCAAGCAGCATGAAGAGCCGTCGCTGCGCCTGGCCGGCAACATCTACACCACGGTCTTTCGCGGCCTGCCGGAACTGGTGACGCTGTTCCTGTTCTTCTTCGGCATGCCGCTTCTGTTGCAATATGTCGTGCGGCTGTTCAATCCGGACGCGACGATCGACGTCAACAGCTTCGTCGCCGGCATGATCGTGCTGGCGCTGATCTTTTCCTCTTATGCCAGCGAGGTCTTCCTCTCCGCGTTCCGCGCCATTCCGAAAGGCCAATATGAGGGTGGCTACGCCATTGGCCTGTCGACATGGCAGACGATGCGGCTGGTGATCCTGCCGCAGCTGATACGTATCGCTTTTCCGGGCCTCGAAAATTGTTGGCTGAGCCTGCTCAAGGACACCTCGCTGGTGTCGGTCGTCAATCTCGCGGAGACCCTGCGCCAGTCCGGCGTGGCGGCGCGCGTCACCAAGCATTCCTTCCTCTTCTACAGCGTCGCGGCGCTGATCTTCCTGGCGCTGGCCGTCCTGTCGTCAATCGCCACGAGCTATATCCTGCGCTATCTCGGACGGAGGGAAGCGCGATGAGCGTCAGCCAGGCTATCGCCATCGACAAGCCGCCGCCGCAAGCGCGCGGCTGGCCGCGGGTCCGCATCCTCGGCTATACGCTGGTCGGCATCTGGATGCTTTTCGGCCTCGGCATCGTCGCCTACCTTGTCTATGCCTGGAACGCCGAATTCTTCGCCCGATATGCTCCCGCCTATCTCCAGGGCTTGGGAACCACCCTGTCGCTGGTGAGCATTTCGATGGTCCTTGGCGCCATCCTGTCGCTTCCGGTCGCCTATGGCCGCATGTCGAAGAACCCGTTCCTGTCCGGGCTCGCCTATTGCTATGTCTACTTCTTCCGCGGCACGCCGCTGCTGGTGCAGACCTATCTGGTCTATTACGGCATCGGCTCGTTCCGCCCTGAGCTTGAGACGGTCGGACTGTGGTGGTTCTTCCGCGAGGCCTTCTATTGCGGCGTCTTTGCCTTCTCGCTCAACACCGCCGCCTACCAGGCGGAAATCCTGCGCGGCGCCATCGAAAGCGTGCCACGCGGCCAATGGGAAGGTGCCGCTTCGCTTGGCCTTCACAAATTGCAGACGCTGCGCAAAGTGGTCTTGCCGCAGGCGATCATCGTCGCGCTCCGGCCTTACGGCAATGAGCTCATCCTGATGATCAAGGCCTCGGCGATCGTCGCCATCATCACGGTCTACGACCTGATGGGCAACGCCAAGCTCGCCTATGCGAAATCCTTCGACATCCAAGCCTATATCTGGGTGGCGATCGTCTATCTGGTGATGGTCGAAATCCTGCGCCATGGCGTCGAGTGGATCGAGCGCCGCATCACCGTCCATCTGCATCGATAGATTGCCGCTCGGTCGCCTGCACCAGTCGATGCAGCGCTGCGTGCCTTGACGAATTTTTCGCATGGCCTAGACCTTCCGCCACTGGAAACTGTGTTTTGTTGGAAGGCAGGCTTATGGCATCGGTTGCATTTCTCGGTCTTGGCGTCATGGGCTATCCGATGGCCGGGCACCTCAAGAACAAGGGCGGCCATGACGTCACCGTCTACAACCGCACCAAGGCAAAGGCCGAGCAGTGGGTGGCCGAGCATGGCGGCAAACTGGCGTTGACGCCGGCCGAGGCAGCCGAAGGCAAGGAATTCGTCTTCTCCTGCGTCGGCAACGACGATGATCTGCGCTCGGTCACGACCGGTGCGAACGGCGCCTTCGCTGCAATGAAGAAAGGCGCCATCTTCATCGACAGCACCACCGCCTCGGCCGAGGTTGCGCGCGAGCTTGACGAAGCCGCGCGCAAGGCCGGCTTCTCCTTCCTCGATGCGCCGGTGTCCGGTGGCCAGGCCGGCGCCGAGAACGGCGTGCTGACAGTCATGGTCGGCGGCTCAAAGACCGCCTTCGACAAGGCGAAGCCCGTCATCGACGCCTACGCCCGCATGGTCGGCCTGATGGGGTCGGCCGGCGCCGGCCAGCTCACAAAGATGATCAACCAAATCTGCATCGCGGGCCTCGTCCAGGGTCTGGCCGAGGGCATCCATTTCGGCAAGAAGGCTGGCCTCAACATCGAGAAGGTCATTGAGGTGATCTCCAAGGGTGCTGCGGGCTCCTGGCAGATGGAGAACCGCCACAAGACGATGAATGCCGGCAAATACGATTTCGGCTTCGCGGTCGACTGGATGCGCAAGGATCTCGGCATCTGCCTGGCGGAGGCCAACCGCAATGGCGCCAAGCTGCCGGTGACGGCGCTTGTCGACCAGTTCTACAAGGACGTGCAGGACATGGGCGGCAAGCGCTGGGATACGTCCTCGCTGCTTGCGCGACTGGAAAAATAGGCGACTATGCCTCTGCCCGATCCGAGCTGGAGCGCCGACGACATCGTTGCGCATTTGCGCGCGATCGGCACCGAGGCGAACCGGGCGGGCATGGCGCGCTTCGGCATCGACACCGCCAGCGCGCTCGGCATCGGCAATTCGCAATTGCGGCCATTGGCGCGCAAGCTGAAGAAGAACCACGAGCGATCGCTTCTGCTGTGGGACAGCGGTGTCCGCGAAGCGCGGCTGATGGCGGCCTTCACCGGCGAGCCTAAGAAGGTCGACATCGATCAATGCCGGCGCTGGGCCGCGGATTTCGACAGCTGGGAGATCGTCGACACGGCAGCGGACCTCTTTGCCGAGACGCCATTCTGGCGTGAATTGATAGACGAGTTCGCCGAAGACGACCGCGAGTTCGTTCGGCGCGCCGCCTTTGCCATGCTGGCCTGGAGCGCGGTGCATCTCAAGAAAGAGCCGGACACGACCTTCCTTGCGTATGTGCCGCTGATCGAGAAACATGCCGCCGATCCGCGCAATTTCGTCCGCAAGGCGGTCAATTGGGCGCTGCGGCAAATCGGCAAGCGGTCGATGAGCCTGCACGCCCCTGCCCTTGAGCTGGCGGAAAGATTGGCAGCATCGTCCGACAAGACGGCGCGCTGGATCGGCAAGGATGCGGTGAAGGAATTGACGGATGCCAAACAGCTCGCAAGGCTCGCTGCCGCAAAAACCTGACCTTTCCGGGATTCGGTTCGTCGAGGTGACGCCAGAGACACGCGCCGACTTCGAGAACCTGTTCGAGCAGCCGGGTGCGCCGAAATATTGCTGGTGCATGGCCTGGCGCCATTCCAGCCGCGAGCACATTGAGAACGACGAGAAGAAGCGCATGATGATGGCGCTCATTGATGCCGGCACCCCGGTCGGCATTGTCGCAGAGTTGGACGGCAGACCGGTCGGCTGGTGCTCGGTCGCGCCACGCGAGACCTATCGCAGCCTTTCAAAACAGCAGGACGACTCCGAAATCGGCATCTGGTCGATCGTCTGCTTCTATGTCCCAAGGGCATTGCGCCGCGGCGGACTGGCCTCCGCCCTGCTTGACGCTGCGATCGACCATGCCTTCAGCAAAGGCGCGCATATAATCGAGGCCTATCCCGTCGACGAGATAGCACCAAGCTACCGTTTCATGGGATTTCGCGAGATGTTCGCCGCGCGCGGCTTCCATGAGACTGGGACCGCCGGTACGCGCCGGCATCTGATGCGGCTGGATCGGTGAGCCGGATCGGTGACGACGCTTTTACAAATGGACTGACGGAGGATAGAGCGATGACGGGCGAGCGTTTCAAGTCATGGGCGGCGCTGGCGGCTGCGCTCCTCCTCGCAGCTACTGCAGCCGATGCCGCGGCCGACGTGGCGCATATTCTCTGGAAGGATCTGCGCCCCCCGACGCAGGCGATAGCCGAAGACGCAAACCTGCCGATGATCGCGGCAAAACTGCCCGACCATGGCGAGACCTTGTCGCTCAATCTGCAGGACAAGACGATACAATTAGCCGGCTATGCTTTGCCGGTCGATCGCGAGGGTGACCTTGTCTACCAATTCCTGCTGGTGCCGTGGACCGGCGCCTGCAGCCACATGCCGACGCCGCCACCCAACCAGATCGTGCTGGTCACGCCGGCGCATCCTTACAAGATGAAAGAGGCTTACGAGCCGGTCGCGGTCACCGGCGTGCTGAGGCCCGGCATGGAGAAAAGCCAGCTGTTTATCCTCGACGGCGTCTCGATCGTCCAGTCCGGCTACACCGTGCGCAAGGCCGAAGTGGCGAGCGTCGACAGCATGCCGGACACCGTGACGCTGCCGGTCAACTCGCCGTGGAATTTCCTCGACAAGAAGAAAAACTAAGGCCTGCCTGGGGCCTACGCCGCGTTGGCGCCCGATTCCTTGTCCAGCACAATGTAGTCGAGCGGGATTTCGGTCGTGTACTTGATCTGCTCCATGGCGAAGGACGACGAGACGTCGCGGATCTCGATCTTGGCGATCAGCCGCTTGTAGAAAGCGTCATAGGCGGCGATGTCCGGAACCACCACGCGCAGGAGGTAATCGACATCGCCGCTCATGCGGTAGAACTCGACCACTTCCGGGAATTCCTGGATGACCTCGGAGAAGCGCCGCAGCCATTCATGGCTGTGCGAATTGGTGCGGATCGACACGAAGACGGTGACGCGCACATTGACCTTCTCATGGTCGAGGATGGCGACGCGACGCTTGATGACGCCCTCCTCCTCGAGCTTCTGGATGCGCCGCCAGCACGGTGTGGTCGACAGGCCGACTTTCTTGGCGACATCGGCGACCGCGAGCGTCGCGTCCTCCTGCAGGAGGCGGAGAATTTTTCTATCGAGGCGATCCATGGGAGGCTCCAGGGGAATAGTTTGGCTATAATCCCTTTTATCCGAGCCTTTCACAAGAAAGAAATTCTGCCAACCGCCGTAAAAGCGAGTGATTTCTTGCAGGATGCCTAATCGATGCGATAGCGGATTTCCGACCTGAGAAAGGGCAGCAAATCCATTTCAAACCAGGGATTCTTCTTCAGCCAGCCGGTGTTTCGCCAGGACGGATGCGGCAGCGGCAGCACTTTCGGCATGGCCGGTCCATCCCAGATGGCGCGCCAGTTCCTGACCGTTTCGGTCAGCGACGGCAGCCGTGCCGTGCCCAAATGCCATGCCTGCGCATAACCGCCGATGGTCAGCACCAGGTCGATCTGCGGCATCAGCGCCATCAGGTCCGGGCGCCAAGCCGGAGCGCATTCGCGACGCGGCGGCAGGTCGCCGCCCTTGGCGTCCTGGCCGGGAAAGCAAAAGCCCATCGGCACGATGGCGAACTTTTCTGTGTCGTAGAATTCCTGCGCGCTGACGCCGAGCCAGTTTCTCAGCCGGTCCCCCGAGGCATCGGTGAACGGCAGGCCCGACACATGCACCTTGGTGCCCGGCGCCTGGCCTGCAAGCAGGATCCGCGCCGTGGAGGACGGCTGCAGCACCGGCCGCGGCTCATGCGGCAGGGGCCGGCCGTGTGGCTCGTCGACGCAGATACGGCAGGCCCGCACCCTTTCGGTGAGGCGCTCCAGCGCTTGTCTCATATCGGGCGGATTATCCAATTTCTGCCGCTCAGGCCGTCGCGCTCGGCCGGCTTGTAAGCGCCGCGTACCAGCGCAGCACGTTCGTGCACTCTTCCGGCACCTTGATGCGGGCCGGCTTCATGAAATCGATGGCGATCATGCCGGTGATGTCGGCGACCGAATAGGTATCGCCGGCGGCGAATTCGCGCTTCGCCAGTTCATTGTCGAGCAGGTGCAGGAATTCGATCGCCTTCGGCTTGTTGGCCTCGCCCCATTCCGGAATTTGCGGCACTTCCCATTCCTTCATCGCCGGATGGATGTGCCGGAATGCGGCTGCGACGCTGGCCATCAGGTTCAGTTCCATGCGTCTTTGCCACATCTCGACGACGGCCTTGCCGAGCGCGCCCTTTCCGAACAGCGCGGGCTCGGGATGCAACTCCTCGAAATAGCGGCAAATGCGATTGATTCGGTGATGATGGTGCCGTCGTCAAGCTCGAGCACCGGCAGGCGCCGCAGCGGATTGCGCTCAGCCACCTGCCCGCCGCGATGCTCCAGCGCGCCCATGTCGACGGGCACCAGCGGCACCGTCAGCCCCTTCTCGGCAAGGAAAACACGCACGCGCCGGGGATTGGGCGCGCGGCCACCGTCGAACAGCTTCATTCCATCCTCCAGCTTCTCCACCGGATCATAGGGCGCTGGTCCACCCATCACCAGAAGCGAACAAATTCCCGCAACGCATCGCCGAACGAGGCCAGCACGCCGTGCCTTCTCTCGACCGGCGCGTCATGATGGCTGTTGCGCCAGTCCTGCGGCTCCTCGAAAGTGCCTGCCCAGATGCCGAGCTTGGCCGCTCTCGCCACCGCTTCCTCGGTTTCGAAGCCGCCGAAGGCAACCGCCCATCCGGCCTGCACCTGGGCCCGGTTTAGGTCGGTGTCGCCTGCCCTGCAATCGCCGAGCAGCCGGCCATAGCGGTCGCGCTGCCAGCCGCTGCAGAAAACAGGCCTGCCGGCGATCAGCCGCACCAGCGATTGCCGCGCCAGCTTGCCGCAGGGATAGTCGGCGCCGGCCTTCCGGCAGGTCTGCTGATATTCCGGAGCGTCGATGCCGCGCATGCGGATGCGCTCGGTCCCGAGCGTGATCGAATCGCCGTCATTGATGATTGCAGTGCCTTGCTCCCTGCGTGTCTCGAAGCGATCGAGCCGCGCCGCCACCAGGATAAACAACCCGAGCAACAGGAATGCCAGCCCATAGTCCAGCAGCTTGCGCCAGAGGCTGCGCGGCGGGCTCGCCGCATAGCGTCGGCGCGGTCCTCGCGGCCCGAAACGGCTCATATGGCAAACAGTCTCTTAATCATTCGAACGTAGCTTAACGAACCGGAAGTCGCTGCGCGCAGAAATTGAAGTCTGTATGCCTTTGCAACGCTCGAACACAGCGGATAAATTTATTGTGGACCGCCGTAAACCGCACCGCAACAGCGATGTGGCGCGCGCGGTGCGCAAGACGCGCGACCGCCTTTCGCAGCAGGCGGGCAGCCTCGATTTCGACCGTGAACTGCTGAAGCTGCATGCGCGCGCCATGGCGGTCAGCGCGGTCGCGATCCCCTTGCTCGTGCTCGCCGTGGCAGCCATCGGCCGGCTGGCGGGTCTGGACAGCCAGATCGCCATCTGGGCCCTGTCGACGCTGCTTTGCTACACGATCGTCGCTTTCATGGCGCGTCGCGTGGAGCGGGCCGAGGCGGCCGAACTCGACCCGGTGCAGACGCGTCGCGACTTCCTGATCGGCCATTTCCTCTGTGGCCTTGGCTGGGCGTGGTTCGCCTGGTTCGGCTGCACCACATGCCAGGTCGACCAGTTCCATGTGGCCAAGGCCATGGTGCTGCTGATCGCCATGGCGACGACAGCCGTGATGGCCTCCTCGCTTGGCGGCGCGCTGTTCGCGACCTTTGCCATTCCGGTAGCCGTTTATGCCTACACTGTCATGCGCCTGTGGACGCCGATCGAAGCCACGATGGCGGCCTTGCTCATCGCAGCGCTTCCCTTCTTCGGTTACGTCGCGCGTCATCTCAATCAGGCTTCGTTGATGGTGCTGTCCTTCCGCTCGGAGAAGGACGCGCTGATCGCCGAGCTGGAGACGGCGAAATCGATGTCGGACGAGGCGAGGCGGCGGGCCGAGGACGCCAATCTGGCGAAATCGCGTTTTCTCGCCTCGATGAGCCACGAGCTAAGGACCCCGCTCAACGCCATCCTTGGCTTCTCCGAAGTGATGGCCAATGAAGTGCTGGGTCCGATGAACAATCCGACCTACCGCGACTATGCCCATGACGTGCACGAGTCCGGCCAGCACCTGCTCGACCTGATCAACGAGATCCTCGACCTCTCGCGCATCGAGGCCGGCCGCTATCAGCTCAACGAGGAGCCGGTCGTGCTGGTCACCATCGTCGAGGACTGCTGCCACATGATGGAGTTGCGCGCCCGCAACAAGGATATCCGCATCATCCAGGAGTTCGAGGAGACCTTGCCGCGCCTCTTCGCCGACGAGCGCGCCGTCAGGCAGATCACGCTCAACCTTCTCTCCAATTCGATCAAGTTCACCCCGTCCGGCGGCGAAGTGCGCGTGCGTGTCGGCTGGACCGCCGGCGGCGGCCAGTACATTTCGGTCAAGGACAACGGCCCGGGCATACCGGAAGAAGAAATCCCAGTGGTGCTTTCCGCTTTCGGCCAGGGCTCGATCGCCATCAAGAGCGCCGAGCAGGGAACCGGCCTCGGCCTGCCGATCGTGCAGGGGCTGCTTGCCATGCATGGCGGCGAGTTCGAGCTTCATTCCAAGCTGCGCGAAGGCACCGAGGCGATCGCCATCTTCCCGTTGAGCCGGGTGATGGAGGAATTGCCGGCCTTGCCGACCAAGACGGTTGCGGCGCGAGGGCGCCGCTGAAGCAATTTCCGCCGGGCGCTAAAGCCGGATAGCCATCGCCATGCCGGAACTGGTCAATGCCGCGGCCTTGACGATACCGGCGGCGAGAGCCGCCCCTACCCCTTCGCCATGGCCGATGCCGAAATCGAGCAGCGGCCGCAGCCCGAGCCTTTCGGCCGCCTTGGCGTGGCCAGGCTCTGGCGACAGGCTGGCGAGCAGGCAATGATCGAGCGAGCCTGGATTGCCTGCATAAAGGACAGCGGCCGCCGCCGTCGCCACGAACCCGTCGAGCAGGACAGGGATCTTCTCCATGCGCGCCGCGAGAATGGCGCCGCAGATCGCCGCGAACTCACGCCCGCCGACCCGCCGCAAGGCCTCGAGCGGATCGCTCAGACCCGGGCCATGGAATGCCAGCGCCCGATCGACGACCTCGGCCTTGCGCGCGATCATCGCCGCGTCTGCGCCCGCGCCTGGGCCAACCCAGTCGATGCCGCTGCCGCCGAACAGCGCGGCGCAAAGCGCGGCGGCTATCGTCGAATTGCCGACTCCGAGATCGCCAAGGCACAGAAGGTCGGCGCCGCCCGCGACCGCCTCCATGCCGAAGGCCAAGGTTGCGGCGCAGCCGCGTTCATCGAGCGCGGCCTCCTCGGTGATGTCGCCTGTGGGGATATCCAAAGCGAGATCGAAGACTTTCAGGCCGAGATCGTTGGCGATGCAGACCTGGTTGATCGCGGCGCCGCCGGCGGCGCAGAGCTCGACCTCATTGGCGGTTGCCGCCACCGGCAGCGGCGAGATGCCGTGCCTGACGGCACCATGATTGCCGGCGAAGATCGCCATCAGCGGCCGGTTGATCGTGGGCGGCGCGCGCCCGCTCCAGGCGGCAATCCAGGCCGCGATGTCCTCGATGCGCCCAAGCGATTCTTTCGGCTTATCCGCCTTGGCTAACAGCGCGCGGACACGCGTGCCCGCCGCATCATCGGCCGGCGGCAGGGCTGCCAGGAGGCTTCGGAAATCGTCGAAAGGCTTAGCAGGCATTTATATCGGTCGCGCTTCGTTGCGGAAATCGCAAGCGGCATAGCCGCCTTCTCCAACCGGCACAACCGCCTGGACGATGCCGCGAACGCGCTGCCTTGCGGCGCAATGCGGAGGGCTTGCATTGCTCCGGCGGTTGCACCATGTGGAATAAAGCCAAGAGAACAGCATGACCGCCATCGAATCCCCCTGCATCCTGGTCTGTTCGATCGATATGAAAACCGGTTTCTGCTTCGGTTGCGGCCGCACGCGCGACGAGATTTCCGCCTGGCTCGCGATGACCCCCGAAACGCGCCGGGCGGTGATGGCGGAACTGCCGGCACGGCTCGAAACGGTGGAGCGGCGGCCGCGCCGCGAAACCCGCCGAACCCGCATGGCGCGCGAGCGCGGTGTTTTGTGAGAAGAAACCGATGAACCGGCTGTTCTGGGTCGTCATGGCGGTGATCGGCGCCGGGGTTGTGCTGCTCATGCTCAACAATTCGGCCGGCCACACCTTCGGCATGAACAACAACGATTTCGGCCGGCTGATCTGGGTCGGCGTGCTGGTGATGGTGATCGGTGCGAGCCTGCTCCGCTCCGGCCGGCCGATGGGCGACATGGCACGCAATATCGGTGTCTGGGCCGCACTGATCCTCGTGCTGATCGCCGGCTACCAGTATCGCTACGAGTTGCAGGATGTGGCGAGCCGTGTGACCGCGGGCTTTGTCCCGGGCAGTCCGCTGGCGCTCGGCGTGGAGAATGGCCGCCCGACCGTCACGCTCGACAAAGCCGACAACGGCCATTTCGAAGCTCGCATCCTGGTCAACGGCACGCCGGTGCGCGCCGTGGTCGACACCGGCGCGACCAGCACGGTGCTGACATCGGAAGATGCCCAGGCCGCGGGGTTCAACCCGGCGGGGCTCAGCTACAGCGTGGATGTCGCCACGGCCAACGGCATGGCGCGCGCGGCGATGGTCAGGACCAACGAGGTGGCGATCGGCGGCATCGTGCGCAAGGACATGTCGGTGATGGTCGCGGCGCCCGGCATGCTGGACCAAAGCCTGCTCGGCATGAACTTCATCGGCTCGTTGTCGGGTTTCGACGTGCGTGGCGACCGCATGATCCTGCGGGACTAATATTGCCGAGAAGCGCGCAGCGGTTCTGCGGCGACGACATGCCTTGCGACACATCGTCTGAATCTGCTTCGGCACAGCGTTTGTTCAGCCGAAGTCAGGCTGCTTCGGCTTCCGCCGCATCGAAATCGACTGCGGAAAACGCGCTCCGCAACACCTCCGCCCCGGCTCCGGGCTTGTTCGCGTCGGTGGAAAGAATCTGCCGGAAGCGGCGGGCGCCGGGCAAGCCGTGGAACAGTCCGACCATATGACGGGTGATGTGGCCGAGCCGCCCGCCCCGCTCGATATGGCGCGCCGCATAGCCGGCCATGGCGTCGACCAGCGCCAAATAATCGAAGGCGGCAGGCGCCTCGCCGTAGAAGGCGGCATCGACGCCGGTCAGGATCCCCGGCGTATGATAGGCCGCGCGGCCGAGCATCACGCCATCGACATGGGAAAGATGCGCCGACGCCCCGGCGAGCGACCGGATGCCGCCGTTGATGCCGATGAATTCGTCCGGCTTTCTGGCCTTCAGCCGGTAAACCCGCGGATAATCGAGCGGCGGGATCTCGCGGTTCTCCTTGGGACTGAGCCCTTCCAGCCAGGCCTTGCGGGCGTGCACCCAGAGCGCATCGGCGCCGGCGGCGAGCACGCCGTCGGCGAGCGTGTCGAGAGCGGGTTCCGGGTCCTGATCGTCGACACCGATACGGCATTTGACCGTGACGGGGATTTTCACCGAAGCTTTCATCGCTGCGACGCACTCGGCGACCAGAGCCGGCGTCTTCATCAGGCAGGCGCCGAACGTCCCCGACTGGACGCGGTCGGACGGGCAGCCGACATTGAGGTTTATCTCGTCATAGCCGAAGGTCTCGCCGATCCGCGCAGCCTCGGTAAGTTTTACCGGATCCGATCCGCCAAGCTGCAATGCAACCGGGTGCTCGACGTCGTCGAAACCGAGCAGTCTTTCGCTCGCGCCATGGATAACCGCGTCCGCCACCACCATCTCGGTGTAAAGCAGCGCGCGGCGCGTCAACTGACGGTGGAAGAACCGGCAATGCCTGTCCGTCCAATCCATCATGGGCGCAATGGCCAGTCTATGGTCTTGATTTTTCGCCATTTTGTTTAACATTAAATTGCTAGCACTTTGCGCGCCAACCCGAATTTACGCCAGAATACGACCCTTTTCGCCACGTTTCGATCTCTCAGTGCACACGGAGCGCACACGAAAAAATGGCCACCTACACAAAGCTCTCGTCCGGTTCCTGGCGCGTGCAAGTCCGTCGCAAAGGTCGCTACGTCAGCGAGACCTTCCTGCGCCGTGACGACGCACGCCGCTGGGCGACCGAAACCGAGCGCCAAGTCGATTGTGGAGAGACGCCGACCAAGTCCCGCATAGCGCGTCTTAAGACCTTCGGCGAGCTCATCGACCTCCATATCGACGACATGTGCGAGGTAGGCAAGTCCCCTCGCCGCTCCAAGGCCGCGGCCCCCGATATGATCCGGAGACATCTTGGCAAGACCAGCATCGCAGCGCTCGATCGCGAACGGCTCATTCAGTTCGGCCGCGAGCGCGCCGCCCAGGGTGCCGGCCCGATGACGCTCGGTATCGACATTGGCTTCATAAAGCTTGTCCTGTCTCATGCTGCGGCCGTCCATGGGCTACCGGTCAAGATCGAACCTGTCGATCTCGCGCGCATCGCACTTAAGCGCCTCGGACTTCTCGGCAAGGGATGTGAGCGCGAAAGGCGGCTGACCCAGGATGAACTCGACAGGCTAATCGCTCACTTCGATGCAAACCCTCTCCAGAGAGGGCCGGTCGGCCAGATCATACGGTTCGCCGTTGCAACCGCGATGCGCCAGGAGGAAATTTGCAGGGTTCGTTGGTCCGACTTGGAGAACCGCACGCGGATGCTTCTCATTCGCGACCGGAAAGACCCGCGCACAAGAAAGGCAACAATCAGCGCATACCGCTATTCGCGGCAACTGGATACGATGCCTGGGCCATCGTTGAGGAACAGCGCGCAAAGCGAAGCAATGACGATAAGCGAATTTCCCATTCAATCACAAATCAGTCGGCACCGCTTTCCGTCGAGGATGCGCTGACCTGAGCATCGCCGACCTGCATTTCCATGACTTGCGTCATGAGGGCACAAGCCGCCTTTTCGAGGCGGATTTCACGATTGAACAAGTAGCTCTGGTGACCGGGCATAAGGACTGGAAGATGTTGAGACGGTACACCCATTTGAGGCCTGAAATGCTTCACACTATTCCAACATCGAGGGTAGCGATGACGCAAGTGATCCGATCGCCTTTGGAGGAGGCCATTGAAAACGTGATTCAATGGACATTCGCGCTAGGAAGATGAATTTCAGCGTCGTCCGCTTGCAGGAGATTATGAAGAAGACCGCCATCACAGGGTCCGCTCGGGAGTGGCATCGAAAGTTCCGGAAAAGTCTGTCGCGATGCGACAATGGGTCAGCGCCGCCGTGAAAATCCTACTCTCAAGCTCGCGTTCTATTCTACACTTGCTACAAGGCCGATCAGACCCCTTGATCGAAATGTCGTCGTATAAATCGCCACGGCGCCCTACGGCCATGTCAACGCCAGCGCGTTCTTTTGCCCTCCTAGCGCCCTCCTGGCGAGCACTACGCGACGACGGTTGCCGGATCGATGTCATAATGGCGAGCAAGGTCATCAAGCACCGAACGGATATGGGGCTATGGAAATCATCTGGAATTCCCACCGCTGACCGTAGCGCAGGATAACGAGGAGCTTAGCCAATGCGCCTTCAACGGAGCATGCTGGCGACTGCGGCAAGCCATCCAGAAGGGCCTGTTCCGCCATTTCCGATTGCCGTATTAATTCGTCTGTTCTTGAATACCCAATCTTGGCATCGGCGGCGTAAACTCCGAGCGTGCCAGGGCGTTTCGCAATTCTTCCTGCAGCAGGAATTTTCGTGGACCGTCGCATTGAACTCGGGCGTGTAGAACTGGAAATTGTCGCGGCCGAGCTCCTTGGCCCCGTAAATGTCCACATCGGCATTGGCTAGCAGCAGGTCGGCATCAGCCCGTCCTTGGGGTAGCTCGCCACGCCCATGCTGGCTTTCACCCGCCCAGCAGGGCACAGCCCACGCCGGAAACGAACTCAAAACTGGATAGAAACTGGGGGCAAGGTCATGCTCGTGCCATCAACGAACGCGAGGCTAAGCACGATGTCATGAAGCAACGAGCAATCCTGCGAGACGTCAATTGATCAACGGAACCGGAGCAAATCAGCGCCGACTCCGCACCCTTGGGCCCATAATGGGCCCAAAACGTTTTGGGCCGAGGGCAATTTTCATCAATGAATTTAAAGGTCATGGGCCCGGAGGGGGCGTCGAAGTTCATGATTTATCGCGGGCAAAGATCAGAAGCTCTCCAGGATGGCTCCGTGTGGCTCGGCCCTACCTTTTGAATGGCGATTTAGCCATGAAAGCTACCAATGCGTCCCCTGGACCGCACCACACACGCAATTACATACAGTGGCAAATCCTAACAAGGAAAAATACGCCCACTCCATAAGGGATGACGAGGAGTCCGAGGGCGATCCAATAGCCCGGTTGCGCTATTGCCGCGAAATCTGAGCGAAGCTGTTGCATTGCCACCAAACGATGCGCCGACATCGTTGTTCCAAGGGGGCAACGGTCCGAGCGCATCATGACGTTCCCGATTTTTGCCAGCAATGGAACATGTTCTTGAGTTTTCAATTCATGGCAGGATCAAAAAGCAGTGGAGATGTTTGGTGGCTCCTCTAACGCCAGAGCAGGTGACGGCGGCTCGGGCCCTGTTGAACTGGTCTCGGGTCAGCCTCGGGGCCAAGTGCGATTTGAGCGAGGCGGATATTCGCGAATTTGAGCGTGGTGGCCGTCTCCCCTCGCCAGAAAAGCTGCTTGCCTGCGCCAGGCATTCCGGGCCGCCGGTATCGTGTTTTTCGGCCAGGACAGCTCGGGCAAACCTGTCCTCCGGTTGCAATACCGGCTCGTGTTCCGGTCACCAATCGTAGTGATGGCGGGGCCGGGATAGTCGGCAACAGCGAAATGTAGCCGCTCTTCATCCCGATCGGGGCGAGCGGTTCGGGGAAATCGCCTCTCAGACAGGTCGAGATAGCTTTGCAAGCCTGCCGCAGCCGCAAAACAGCCGAGCTTGCCAACGCCATGATCCGACCTGTCGCCGACGCATTTGGTGCGGCCGGTGATCCAAACTGGTTCCGCTGCCCGGCGTCCTTACAGGCCAGCGGACTCGGTCGGCTACAAACCTCTTCATGAGGAGGAACAAAGCAGCCGGTTGTCAGTTCGGTAACATTCAACAAATGTTCCGGATCATGGCTCATCGTCGGTTTTCGTTGCTAGCTTTGGGCCTTCTGGTCTTGGCGTTTGGCTCGATGCAGCAAAACGCCGCTCACGCGCAGGCGCCCTGCCCTGCCGATCACGACAAGCTGCTTTCGGCCGTGAAGGCGAACGTGAAGGCGAGCGGCGGCCCGGCGAATGGCGGCTTCGACACCAACGAATGGGCGGCAATCGTTGCCCGCGACGGCACCGTCTGCGCCGTTGCCTTCAGCGGACCCACGGCCGATGCGCAGTGGCCGGGCAGCCGGCTGATCGCGGCCGAGAAGGCCAACACGGCCAACGGGCTCAGCCTGGCGAACATGGCGCTTTCGACAGCCAATCTCTATGCCGGGGTGCAACCAGGCGGACCGCTGTTCGGCCTAGAGACCACTAATCCCGTCAACCAGGCAGCGGCTTACGCAGGCGACCCCAAGACGTTCGGCAGCGCCAACGATCCGCTGATCGGCAAGCCGATCGGAGGCGTCGTCGTGTTCGGCGGGGGGCTGGCTCTTTACGACGGCAAAACGATCGTCGGGGCGCTCGGGATCAGCGGCGATTCCTCCTGCGCTGACCACAACGTCGCCTGGCGCGTTCGCGCCGCCCTGGGGCTCGATAAGGTTCCGGCGGGCGTCAATCCCAACCGCAAGGATGCCATCATTTACGATCTTGATCCCGGCGGGAAAAGCGCCTCGGGCTGGGGCCACCCCCTTTGCGCCGGGCATGAGGCCGATATAGCGGCGGAAATCGGTTCCGGCGTCGGAGGTTCGACGCCGAAATGAAGCAAGCAGCGCAACCGGCACGATCCTGCGGGGACGCCCCGATGACCAAACGCTCGTCGGCACTCCGAAGATATTCACCCGGCCTTGCAGCGATGCTGTTGGTCTGCGCCCCCCTGCTGACAGCCGCTTCGGAACCGTCGCCGGCACCCGCTATCTCACCGCCTGCCGCGGCCGCACCGCCCGATGACGGGCAATGGACGATGCCCGCCAAGAACTACGCCTCGACCCGCTATAGCGAGCTCGCCGAGATCAATGAAGGTAACGTCAAGAATCTGCAGGTCGCCTTCACCTTTTCCACCGGGGTGAACAAGGGCCAGGAAGCGGCGCCGCTGGTGGTCGGCAGCACGATGTACATCGTGAGCCCGTTTCCCAACATCGTCTACGCGCTCGACCTTTCCAGGTCTGGCGCGCCGATAAAATGGAAATACGAGCCCAATCCTGAGCCTGCCGCGCAAGGGGTTGCCTGCTGCGATGTCGTCAACCGCGGCGCTGCCTTCGCGAATGGACGCATATTCTTCAACACGCTCGACGGCCATACCATCGCGCTCGACGCGAACACCGGCCAGCCGGTCTGGAACGCCCATGTAGGCAACATCAATATCGGCGAAACCATCACCATGGCGCCGCTTGTGGTGAAAGGCAAAGTGCTGGTCGGCAATTCCGGTGGCGAGATGGGCGTGCGCGGCTGGGTCAAGGCGCTCGACGCCGGCGACGGCCATGTCGCCTGGACGGCTTACAACACGGGCCCCGACAAGGACGTGCTGATCGGCCCGGACTTCAAGCCGCATTACGACATGGACAAGGGCAAGGATCTCGGCGTCACGACATGGCCGCCTGAAGCCTGGAAGATCGGCGGCGGCAATGTGTGGGGCTGGATTTCCTACGATCCGGATCTCAACCTCATCTTCCACGGCACCGGCAATCCCGGCCCCTGGAATCCCGATCTGCGGCCCGGCGACAACAAGTGGACATCGGGCATTTTCGCCCGCGATCCCGATACCGGAGCGGCGAAATGGTTCTATCAGTGGACCCCGCACGATCTGCACGATTATGACGGCATCAATGAGCAAGTCCTGCTCGACATGAACTGGCAGGGCAAGCCGCGCAAGGTGCTGGTCCGGCCGGAACGCAACGGCTATCTCTACGTCCTTGATCGAACCACCGGCGAGGTCCTGTCTGCAAAACCTTATGGCCCCGTCAACTCCAGCAAGGGCGTGGACCTCAAGACCGGCAGGTTGATGGAAAACCCGGACAAGGTGACGGGCACCGGCAAGGTCGTCCGCGACATCTGCCCGACCGCGTCGGGCCTCAAGGACTGGCAGCCTTCCGCCTTCTCTCCGAAGACCGGCCTACTCTACATCCCGCACAACAATCTGTGCATGGACGAAGAAGGCGTCGAGGTGAACTACATCGCCGGCACGCCCTATGTCGGAATGAACGTCCGCATGATCCCGGGGCCGGGCGGTAATCGCGGCGCCTTCACGGCGTGGGATATAGCGGCCGAAAAACCCGCCTGGAGCCTCAAGGAGAATTTCCCGGTGTGGAGCGGCGCTGTCGTCACCGCCGGCGACGTGGTCTTCTACGGAACGATGGACGGCTGGTTCAAGGCGGTGAGCGCCAAGACCGGCGACCTGCTCTGGCAATTCAAGACCTCGTCCGGCATTATCGGCCAGCCCATCACCTATCGCGGCCCGGACGGCCACCAATATGTCGCTGTATTGTCCGGCGTCGGCGGCTGGGCTGGCGCCATCGTGTCGGGCGACCTCGACCCGCGTGATGCCACCGCCGCGCTCGGTTTCGTCAATGCGATGAAGGACCTGAAGAACGCGACCACGGCGGGAGGCACGCTCTATGTGTTCCGTCTGCCCTAATGTATTCGGCGTGATCCACAACGTGGCGCGAAAGGCTTTCCCGCCGATAGCGCTCGGCATCACCGCGCTCGCCTTGCTGCTCTTTCCGGCGGCGGCCGGCGCTCGTGAACTCAGGGTCTGCGCCGACCCGAACAATCTGCCCTTTTCCAATGCAGCCGGACAGGGATTCGAGAACAGGATCGCCGAAATCATCGCTGCCGATCTCGGCGCGAAGCTGACCTACACCTGGTGGGCGCAGCGCCGCGGCTTCGTGCGCAACACGCTGAAGGCGGGTCTCTGCGACCTCGTGCCCGGCACGCCGGCCAATCTCGAAATGCTGCGCACCACGAGGCCTTACTACCGCTCGTCCTATGTCTTCGTGACCCGCCAGAACGACCCCGACGTCGCGTCCTTTAACGACCCGCGGCTACGCGACATGCGCATCGGCGTTCAACTCGTCGGCGACGACGGCGCCAACTCGCCTCCGGTCCAGGCTCTCGGTCGTCGTGGCATAGTCGGACACCTCGTAGGCTATCCGGTCTATGGCGATTACTCCGCCCCCAATCCGCCGGCGCGCATCGTCGAGGCGGTGGCGAGCGGCGAGATCGACCTAGCCGTGGTATGGGGCCCGCTTGCCGGCTATTTTGCCCGGATGCAGAAGGTCCCACTGCGGATCACGCCGGTTGCGCCTCGCATCGACGGACCGCAATTACCCATGATCTACGATATTTCGATGGGCGTGCGGCGCGAGGACGACGCGTTGCGCGGCGACGTGAACAATGCCTTGGCCAAGCACAAGGCGGAGATCGACGCATTGCTGGCGCAGTATGGCGTACCGCGCCTCGATGCCTCGGGGAGCACGGTGCGATGAGGTGCGCTGTCGCTGTGCTCTTTCCTGTGGTGCTGATGCTCGTCGCCTGCCAGCGCGAGGAGCGGGACACGCGCCCGCAATCGGCCCTCGGCTCGGGCGAGCAGCCGACGCCGGTGACAACTCTGGAACCCGGCGGGCAGCGGCCCTCTCCCACAGACAACAAAGCGGCGAGCTTCGAGGCCAATGCCTTTCATCTGAGCGAAGGCAAGCGCCTGTTCGGTTGGTTCAACTGTTCAGGATGCCATGCCAATGGCGGCGGCGGCATGGGCCCGGCGCTGATGGACGAGAAATGGATCTATGGCAGCTCGATGGAAAGCATTCACGCCACCATCCGTGACGGGCGGCCGAACGGCATGCCCAGCTTCCGCGACAAGATCCCGGACGACCAGATCTGGGAGCTTGCGGCCTTCGTTCGCTCGTTGAGCGGCAAAGCGCCTTCCTCCGCCGCGCCGTCGCGCAATGACGACATGATGGCGCACCCATCGGAAAACCGTATGCCGAATGCCGCCACGCTGGGGAAGTCGCCGTGAAGCGCTTCGCCCCGATTGCGTTCGTCACGGCAATCGCCCTGTTTCTTCAGGGGTGCGCCGGCTGGCAATCGGCGCTCGACCCGAAAGGTCCCGCGGCAAGCGAGCTCGCATGGCTGATCTGGTTCTTCACCGGCCTGTGCGCGGCGGTGTGGGTGCTGGTGATGATCGCCCTTGCCTTGCCGTTGATGATGCGGCCACGAGAGCGCGCCGAGCCGCTTGTAATCGACGCCGATGCCGACAATCGCAAGCTGCGCGTGGTGTTAACCGCGGTCGGGCTGACCGCCGTGATCTTGGTCGGGCTCACGCTGCTCAGCTTCTTTGCCAACAGGACGCTTGCGGCGATCGGCTCGGATGCCGCGTTGACCATTCGCGTCACAGGTCATCAATGGTGGTGGGAGGTGCGCTACGAGGATGCCACACCGAGCCACATCCTTACCACGGCGAACGAGATCCATATTCCCGCCGGTGAGCCGGTGCGGCTTCTTCTCACTTCGACCGACGTGATCCATTCCTTTTGGGTCCCGAGCCTTTCCGGCAAGCTCGACCTCATTCCCGGCCGCATGAACGTGCTCGACATCAAAGCGGACAAACCCGGCGTCTACCGAGGCCAATGCGCCGAGTTCTGCGGCGCGCAGCACGCCAACATGGGCACCTTCATCATCGCCGAACCGCGCGAAAAATTCGACGCCTGGTGGAACGATCAGTTGGGGCCGGCGGCCGCGCCAATGAGCGACGAGGCCAAGACCGGCGAGAACCTCTTCCTCAAACGCCCCTGCGTGATGTGTCACAAGATCGGCGGCACCCCGGCAGGCGGAACGGTCGCGCCCGATCTCACCCATATAGCCAGCCGGCAGACGCTTGCGGCCGGAACATTGACGATGAGCCGCGGCAATCTCGCCGCCTGGATAGCCGACCCGCAGGGCGTGAAGCCTGGCTCGCACATGCCGGTGGTCGATCTCAACGGCGACGAGCTCAACGCCATCGTCGCTTATCTTGAGGGGCTGAAATGAGCAGCGCCGATATCACCAGCGAACGCGATCTGCCTCCCGAAAGCGAAGCGTCCGCCAAAGGCGATGTCGCCCCCGAACGTGACGGACCGCGCGACACCGGCTTGGACGATGCCAGCCTGCATCGGTGGCTGGCGCGGACGTGGCGCACGCCTCCCGGTATCATCGGCGCGCTATCGAGCGTCGACCATAAGGTCATCGCCCGCCGATACCTGATCACCGCCTTCCTGTTTCTGTGTTTGGGCGGCCTCAACGCCGTTGTCATGCGCATCCAACTCTCGGGTCCGCGGCGGGGCCTGATCGGGCCAGATCTCTACAACCAGCTGTTTACGATGCATGGCGTCACCATGATGTTCCTGTTCGCTGTGCCCATCGTCCAGGCAACAGGAATCTATCTGGTGCCGTTAATGGTCGGCACCCGCAACATCGCCTTCCCGCGCCTCAATGCCTTCAGCTATTGGGTCTACGTCTCAGGAGGCCTCTTCGCTTGGGTGTCCTTCGCCCTTTCGATGGCGCCGGATGTCGGCTGGTTCGCCTATGTGCCGCTGTCCGGGCCGGAATACGCTCCAGGCAAGCGCGCCGACGTCTGGGCGCAGATGATCACCTATACAGAGGTATCATCCCTGGCGGTCGCCGTCGCGACGATCGTCACCGTGTTCAAGCATCGGGCACCCGGTATGTCGCTCGACAAGATCCCGCTCTACGTCTGGGCATTGCTGGTCACGTCCTTCGTAGTCGTCTTCGCCATGCCGGCGGTAATGGTCACCTCGACCTTCCTGATCCTCGACCGGCTGGTCGGCACGCATATCTTCAACCCGGCGGAAGGCGGTGACGCGCTGCTGTTCCAGCATCTCTTCTGGTTCTTCGGCCATCCCGAAGTGTACATCATCTTCCTGCCCGCGACCGGCATGGTCTCCGCCATCATCCCGGCCTTCGCCCGGCGCCCGATGTTCGGCCATCTCGGCTTGGTCCTGTCGTTGATCGCCGTCGGTTTCCTGTCGTTCGGCCTCTGGGTCCACCACATGTTCGCGACCGGGCTGCCGAAACTGGGGGCCAGCTTCTTCACCGCCTCGAGCATGATGATCGCAATCCCCAACGGCGTTCAGATCTTCTGCTGGCTGGCGACGCTCTGGGACAGCAGACCGGTGATCCGCACGCCGCTGCTGTTCGTCTTCGGCTTCTTCTTCATCTTCGTCATCGGCGGCCTGACTGGCGTCATGCTTGCCTCCGTGCCGCTCGACCTGCAGGTGCACGACACCTATTTCGTCGTCGCTCACTTCCATTACGTGCTGATCGGCGGCTCGGTCTTTCCGCTGCTCGGAGCTGCCTATTTCTGGTTTCCCAAAATCACCGGCCGCATGATGAGCGAGCGCCTCGGGCGTTGGCACTTTTGGCTGGCGATGGTCGGCTTCAACGCGGCTTTCTTCCCCATGCACATCGTCGGCCTGTGGGGCATGCCGCGCAGGGTCTACACCTATCCGGCCGAGCTCGGCTGGGGGAACATCAATTTCTTCATCAGCGCCGGCGCGGTGCTCTTCTTCCTGAGCTTCGTGCTGTTTGCCTTCAACCTCGTCCACAGCGCATTGAGGGGTGCGCCTGCCGGCGACAATCCCTGGGACGCCGGCACGCTTGAATGGGCGACGTCCTCGCCGCCGCCCAGCTACAATTTCGCGCGCATTCCGATCGTGACGAATGTCGAGCCGCTCTGGGCCGAACGCGAGGCGCTCCCCGTCGCGACCGGGCTTCGCGTCGACGTGCGCGAGTTGGTCGTCTCGACGGTGGCGGAAGCCCATCCCGACATCCGCGAGAAATCGGCGACGCCGTCGATCTGGCCGCTGCTGGCGGCGATCGCCGTCGGCGGCACTTTCCTCTACTCGATCTTCACGCCCTGGGCGATCGTGTGGGGCGCCGCGCCGATCGCCATCACCTTGATCGGATGGTTCTGGCCCAAGGGCGATCCGGAGGACGAGGAATGAACCAGCGCCCCGCGATGGATCTTTCCGGCCTCCCGACCTTTGGACATGGCCCGCGCAGCCCAACCTGGTGGGGTACGCTTGGCTTCATGGCGTTGGAGGGCACCGGCTTTGCGCTGGCCGCCGGCGCCTATCTCTATCTCGCGACCTTGTGGCCCAACTGGCGGCTAAGCGCTCCGCAGCCCAACCATTGGCCCGGAACGATCGTGACGCTGCTTCTCATCGCCAGCCTGGTTCCCAACCACATACTAAACGGCTACGCGAAGCAATGCGCTATAGGACCGGTGCGGATCGGCATGGTGGTGATGTCGCTGCTCGGCATCGCGCCTCTCGTCGTGCGCTGGTTCGAGTTTCCGGCGCTGAACATCTATTGGGACACGAACGCCTACGGCTCGATGCTGTGGGTGCTGCTCGGCCTTCACACGACGCATCTCATCACCGACGTCGGTGACACAATCGTTCTGACGGTGCTGATGTTCACGCACCATGGCTACAGCGGCCGGCGCTTCGGCGACGTCGGCGACAATGTCTTCTACTGGGATTTCGTGGTCCTCACCTGGATTCCGATCTACCTGCTCATCTACTGGCTACCAAGGTGGGGCTGAGATGCGCGCGCTGCGACTGGGCACGTCCTGGGGAGGTTTGTTGTCGGGGCCCTTGGCCTGGGCAATCTCGACGCAGTTGAACTATTCGCTTGTGCACTGGCAGTGCAATCGCCAGGTTCAGGTCGTGCTCCCGGTGGCGCTGTCGCTGGCCGTATTTTCTCTGCTGGGCGGCGCGCTATCGTGGCGGGCGAAGCGGCAAGGCGGCGCCGCCTTCAAGCCGGAGCGCACGCGCAGTACCGAGCGTTTCGTCGCCGATCTCGGCATGCTCGCGGCACTGCTGTTCGCCCTCGTCATCCTCATGCAGGGTAGCGCGGCGCTTATTCTCGACGAGTGCCTGCGATGAGCCTCGAGGCCTTCTTTTCGACCTCGATCTGCTATGGCGCCGGCGCGCCCGAGGCCGGATGGACGTTGGCGTTTCCCATCACGCTTCCCTTGGCAATGCTCGCGCTTATTTATGCGCTCGGCGTAAGCCGGCTATGGCGTCGCAGCGGCCGCGGCCGACCCGAGCGGCTACGCCAAGCTCTATTGTTCGCCGCCGGCTGGGGAGTTTTGACGGGAGCGCTGGTCAGCCCGATCCATGCGCTCGGCGAGCGGGTGTTCTCAGCCCATATGATCGAGCACGAGTTGCTGATGGCCGTAGCGGCGCCGCTTCTTGTCGCCGCCTGCCCCGGCGCGGCCTTGATGTGGGCGTTGCCGGCCACACTTCGCCGAGGGACGGGAAAGCTCACCCATGGCAAGGTGCTGCAGGCGCTCTGGGCCCTCGCCGCGCGCCCGCTCAGCGCGACGGTCCTTCATGGGATAGCAATCTGGACCTGGCACGTTCCGGCGCTGTTCGAGGCAGCGCTGCAGCAGGGGGTGTTGCACTACGCGCAGCATGCGAGTTTCCTCGGCACTGCCTTGCTGTTCTGGTGGGCGCTTCTGCCACGCTCTGGCCGACGGCAAACCTATGGCAGCTCCGTCATGCATCTTTTCTTCACCTCGCTGCATACCGGCCTGCTCGGCGTCCTGCTGCTGCTATCGCCAAAACTCTGGTATCCGGCGAATGCCTCCGGCGCGGCGCTCTGGGGCCTGAGCCCGATCGAGGACCAGCAGCTCGCCGGGCTAGTAATGTGGGTTCCGGCCGGTTTGATCTATGGCGGAGCGGCCTTGCTGCTCGCCGGCCTTTGGATAAGCAACAGCGGAACCAGGGAGGCAACGCATGCGCTCCGACCTGGCTAGGCTGATCGGCGGCGCCCTTGCCGCGATCCTGCTGCTGGCCGCGGCAGTCGGCGCGGCGGCCTTATGGACCGACCGGCGCGAGCGCGTCCGGCACGAGTCGGATGTGGCGACCGGCGGCGTGGGCGCACGCGCCATTCCGATCATGACCGCGAATGGCTGTTCCGGCTGCCATACGATTCCCGGCGTGCCGGGAGCGCAAGGCCAGGTCGGGCCGCGCCTCGACGGCAGCCTAGCCGGCCGTGTCTATATCGGCGGCGTTCTGGCAAACAATCCGGAGAACCTGATCCGCTGGATCCGGTCGGCAAGGGAAATCAACCCGCACACCGCCATGCCGTCGACAAGGATCACCGAGCAGCAGGCGCGCGATATCGCGGCCTATCTCTATGCCCTCAGATAATCAGCCTTCGCCGCCGCGCCGGGACCACAGGCCGCGGCCTGGATCGTAGCCGACCACCGCCGCCAGGAAGAATGCCCCAAGGCAGGCGACAACGACGAGCATGGAAACCACATCGAACCGCAGGTAGAGCGCGAAGCGGATCAGTTCGACCGCCGAGCTGAATGGGTTCCAGGCGGCGATCGTCGCCAGCACCGGGCCGGCTTCGGCGAGCCGCCAGATCGGATAGAGCGCCGTCGAGGCAAAGAACATCGGGAAAATGACGAAGTTCATCACGCCGGCGAAGTTCTCCATCTGGGTCGAGATCGAGGACACCAATAGGCCGAACGCACCGAGCATCAGACCCGACAGCACGAGCGCCGGAAACACGGCGACATAGCCCAGGATCGGCGGCCGCACGTCCCAGAAGCGCGCCACGAAAAGGAACAGGTAGACCAGCGGCAAGCCGACGATCACGCTGGCCAGCAGGCGCGCGGCAAGCAGGTACCAGCGCGCCAAAGGTGCCGTCAGCAGCAGGCGCATGCTGCCCATCTCGCGGTCGTAGACCATGGCCAGCGAGCTTGCCATGGCATGAAACAGCAGCATCATGGCCACCAGCCCGGGCACAACATAGACCTCGTAGAGGACATAAGTCTGGTAAGGCGGCGTGATCGACAGGCCGAGTACCGAGCGGAAGCCGCCCGCGAAGATCGCCAGCCAGACAAGCGGACGGACCATCGCGGAGAACAGGCGGGCGCGCTGCCGCAGCGTGCGCAGCATTTCCCGCTGCAAGATGCCGTGGAGCGCCCGCAATGCGTGATGCGTCTTCATGGCGACCCCGTCAGCGAGGCGAATGCCTCCGCGGTGCTTTCGACCCCAAGCTCGGTGGAGATGCGATCAGCGCGACCGGCCCAGCGCACCCTGCCCTGATCCAGCACGACGATGTCGTCATCGGCTCCCACTTCTTCAAGGAAATGCGTCGCCCACAGAACGGCAATGCCGCGCTCGCGGCAAAGCTCTCTCACATGCCGCTCGAGCGCGCGCCGTCCCGGCACGTCGAGCCCGGCGGTCGGCTCGTCGAGCAGCAGCAGGCGCGGACCATGCATCAGCGCCCTTGCGATCTCCACGCGTCGGCGCTGACCGCCGGACAGCGCGCGGGTGGGATGATCGATCCTGTCCAGCACCCCCAGGCGGCTGAGTTCCTCCCTGGAGCGCTGCTTGCTCAGATCTGCGGGAATCCCGTGCAGGGCCGCGTGGTAGCGCAGGTTCTCCCCCGCCGTCAGGTCGAGATCGAGCGTCGGCAGTTGGAAAACGATGCCCATTTGCGCGAGCGCGGCGGATGGGTTCGCCTCCATCGCCTGGCCAAAGACATGCACAGATCCTGCCCGCGCGTGATAGAGACCAGTGATCAGCGAGAACAAAGTCGTTTTGCCCGCGCCGTTGCGTCCAAGCAGGACGCACATCCTCCCTTCAGCCACAGCGAACGAGACCCCCTGGAGAACCCGCCGGTTTCCGAAACTGTGGCCCAGCTCCTCGACCGACAACGCGTTCATGGGCCGATCACGACGCTCCATGGGCCGCGCCCCACCGGCAGCGATTTCACCACCTCCTGATTCTCCAGGTCAATGAAGGAGATGTCGCCCGAGTTGCCGTTGGCGCTGATCAGGCGCTTCTGGTCGTCCGAGAGCGCGACATGCCAGGGCCGCTGGCCGACGAGGTAGAGGTGCCGGACCGCGAGGGTCTTGGTATCGACCTCGGCAATCCTATTGGCCGGACCGAGCGCTACATAGGCGTTCGCGCCGTCGCGCGACATCACGATACCGACCGCCTGCACGCCCTCGCGCCGAATACCCGGCACCTCGAACTCGATCTTGCCCGTTTGAGCGCGCGTCGCGGCGTCGAACACCGTGGCGGTGCCGCGGATTTCGGACGACACCCACAATTGCTTGCCGTCCGGCGAGAACGCCGCCGCGCGCGGCCGCGTGTCGATGAGCAGGTTGTCGATGAGCTCGAGCGTGGCGGCATCGATAAGATGGACCATGCTCGTGGTCTCGGAGGTGCAGGCGACCGTGCGTCCGTCCGCACTAACCGCCATGCCTTCCGGCTCCACCCCGACATCGACGGTGCCGATAACCTTGGCCGCCGCGATATCCACGACCGAAACCAGATTGTCGTTCTCATTGGCCACAAAGAGCCGTTTGCCATCCGGGTGGACGACGAAGAATTCCGGATCGGCGCCCGAAGGCAATCGACCGACCACTTGCCGCCTGGCGAGATCGATCATGTCGATGCGGTTGTCGTCGCCTTCGGCAACGAACAGCGTCTTCTTGTCGATCGAAAGCGCCATTCCGCGCGGACGCCGGCCGACTTCGATCGTGTCCTGAAGGGTCATGGTCGCCCCGTCGACGACCGCGACGGTGTTGTCCTGCTCGTTGGAGACATAAATCGTCTCTGCCGAGGCGGAACGAGCGAGGATCAACATCGAAAGGACGAGCGCGATCAGAACTTGCACGTGCTCTCCTCCAGATCGATGCCCAGAGTGTCCAGCGTCGAACGCTGGTGCAAGAAGCCCGGCTGTGGCGAGCTCGAGACGAGCAGGCGAGGACCAGCGATCAGGATGGGCTGGCGCATCTGCCCGTCCCACGGACGGAAACTCAGCCCCTGTCCCTTGAAGCCGGCGAGAAGGAAATCGTCGCTGCGCAGATAGTTTCCGATCGCGGTTGGATCGAGACTGTGCAGCCGCGTTGCCGCCTCGCCAACGCTTTTGACGGCAAGCCAGGCGGCGTAGTCGCTGGGCAGCATCCAGCGCCCAGCCAGCTTGTGGAAGCGATCCTGGAGCTGCGTAGCGCCCCACTCCTCGTTGACCGCACTCCAGCCGGTTGCGACCAGCCCTTGCGTCCCGGCCACCGGTCTCGGAAGAGCGGTGCGCCCCTCGAGATAGGCGCCGAATTCATCGGCTTCGTCGGCAATGACGAGCACATCATAGTCGCTAACTTGCGTGGCGGCGGGGATCTCGGTCTGCAGCGTGACGTGCCCCGTGTCCGCGCGGCCATTGGCGGGCCGGAACGTCCAGGGCTGGTCGACCGTGATTTCGGCTCCGAAGCGCGTCGCGGCGCGCCGGAAGGCGGCCGCCATCGCCTGATCCTGCGGATGCGGGCCGACCAGCAGGAACCAGTGCTGCCAGCGTTTCCAGACCAGATATTGCGCCAGGGCGTCGGCGAGCATGGCGTGGCTCGGAATTGTGTGCAGCACGTTCCTGCGGCAATCCTCCTGACGCAGGCGATCATCGGGTGCGCGGCTGTTGAACAGCGTCATCCGCTCGGCGCCAGGAGCTGCGCTCGCCTGCAGCAATTGGAGCGCATCCAGATCGGCAACCACAAAGCTGATGCCGGCGGCCGCGAATTCCTTGATCGCTTCGGCTGGCGTCTCGCCGAACTTGAGGATGACTTGCTGTAACCGGAATTGCTGGCCGAGAAAGCGGCCAGCGCCCGCGTCGTCGCCAATGCCCAGCCGGGCACCTTGGAGGCCATCGTCGGTGACCGTCTGATCGAGAGGTCCCAGCGGCAAAGGCGGAGTCCGCTGTTGGCCAAGATAGCCGATCACGATAGTATGCGGCTCGGCAAGCCCTGGGACGGGTGCCGCGAGGAAGAGCATGACCAATGCCAGCGCCAGCCTTATCCGGCTCAGGTCGCGCAAGCGAAGCTGAATGTTCGAAATCGGCACGGGCACTCCAGGACGGCAGCGACCCTAATGCTTTGGAGCAAGGAATGTTCCTGGATTCAAGCGAGCTGAGCCCGCCCCAGTCGCACAACGGGGCGGGCTCCAAGCCTTCGACCAGTGGGGAGCGCCGACGGCGGCCCTAACTCATTGTTCCTGATCCCAAGTCAGCGTTTCGCGCTGTCGCTGTCTACGTCTGCCCGCGTCAGGAACTGTTCCGTGACCTGCGGCAGGTTGCTCTTTAGCCACTCGGCCATGGCTTCCTCCTCACGCAGGTTCTGTTCGCACACGCGGGCAATCTCTGCCTCGCCCGCGGCATTGGCCGCGGCGATGAGGATCGTATAGGACGCGATTTCCATGTGTTCGAACGTGTAGCTCGCAAGCGAGCCTTTCATGACCTCGTCGCCGGCGAACACGCCGCTGATCGACTGCGCCGTGGCGGTCAGCTTGCCGCCCGCGTCCTTCAGCATGGACGATCCTTCGTCCATGCCGTCCAGGCAGGTCTTCAGCCGCCTGGCCTGCTCTTTCGTTTCTTCCAGATGAGTGCGAATTCGCTCGCTGAGTTCAGGGTAGCTCTCAATCCGGCTCAATTGCCCCGACAGCATCGTCTCTGCCTGTTCCTCCATGGCGTGAGCGTCCCTCAGCCATTGGACAAGCCATTCGCGCGATTCAGCCATTGCGGTGTCTCCATCTATCTGACGCCGCCCGAACCGAGGGAGGCGCGCATTGTTCCTTGAGTGTTGAAAAAGCGGCTACGATTTCCCGGACGAGGACGCGTCGGAATCGGAAAGTTTCTCGCGCACCGATTCGTCGGCTTTGTCGGCCGCGGCTTTGACGACCCCGCCGACCTTGTCGGCCAGCGTGCCCTCGCTCGACGCCTGCCGTCCGGCTTCGTCGCTTGCCGACTGGTAGGCTTCCGCCGCGACTTGCGTTGCCGCGTCGAGGCCTTCTTTCAAAGTGTCTTGGGCACTGTCCCTAAGCCTCTCGCGATAGGCGCCCAATCGCTCATCCTCGACTTCAGTGTGGGGCAGCATGGCGCCGATCGCAGCTCCGATGGCGAGGCCGATGGCGGCCGCGGCGAGAGGTTGCTCTTGGAGCAGACTATGCGCCGATCGGCTGGCGCCCGTCGCCATATCGGCCGCAGCTGCCGCCGAACTCGCCAGTGCGTCGGCTGCGCTGCTTGCCATGTTCGACACTGTGCCGGCCGCTTCGCTTGCCACTCCCGAGACAGTTCCGGCCGCCCCGCGCGCCGCTTCGGCGACAGAACCTGCCGCATCCGAGGCGGTCGAACCCATCCTAGCGCCGAACGCTCCATGGTCGAGGCCAGGACCGCGCCGCGTCACGCCATCGGTACCAGCCGGGGTGGCGGAAGCGCCGCTGCCCAACATCAGCCAGGCCAGGCCCGCGCCGATCACCGTCAGCGGCAACGGATTGTCCCGTACCTGGGCCTTGAGGTTGTGAAGCATGTCGGAGCCCGCGCCGCCTTTGAAAAGCCCAGTGAACTCATCGAAGAGCTGCCCGGGGGTCATCTTGTCGCGAATGGAGTCGGCGGTCGCCACCACCCTCGCGCGCGTGGCTTCGGCCTCGCGTTCGAGCTCGGCTGCGGATCTCTCGGTCATCTCGCTTGTTCCTTAATCACGTTCACGTCACGCTTGAGCTGTTCCTGTGTGCGATCCGGCGCGAGCTCGGAAGGCGCCATGCTCGCCATGCCCGTCCGCAACAGGATCACGCCCAGCACGGCAACGACCACGCCGACGAGTAAAGCGGACCACCCGGCGCCCAGACCAAGGCGGGCCAGGGCGATCACAAGCGCCTGCAATAAAATCAGCAGCGCTGCCAGCAGGCATATCGCGCCGCCCAGCACCTCGACGGCGCCTGCGCCAGCCTTGGTCGCGTTCTCCGATATCTCTGCTCTTAGGAGCCTCGCCTCCGTTTGCACGAGCGTGCTCACCTCTTGCGCCAGATCGGCGACCAGCGTGCCGAGACTTGGATTATCCTGAGTGCTCATTTCTTCAGCTCCGCTGCCTTGCCGGGTATGCCGCCGTCGGAACCCCAATTTGCTGGAACGCTACCCCGGCGCGCGCTCGTTTCCGTTTGTCCGGGGTATTCGGGCGTGGTGGCACCCTGCGTCGGGTGGCGCGAGCCGGGCGGCGAAGCCTTTATGAAGCGGCCAAGTGCCAATCCCGCCAGAACCGAACCGGCAAGAAGCGCTCCAGGATTCTGGCGGCCAAAAGACTGAACGTCTTCGAGCACTTGTCCGAACGGCTTCTCCTTCAACGAGGAGGACAGCCGCTCCAGGCCGCTTGCGGCCTCTTGCATGAACTTCGAGGCCGCACTCTGGTCGCTGTTAGCCAAGTGATCGCTCGCGGCGCGCAAAGCGCCGCCGAAAGCAGACAGACTCGATCCGATATCGCGCTGCGTCTGCTCGGCCTTTTCGGAGACGGCTTGCTGGGCTTCGGCGGCATAAGCTCCAGCCCTGCGGGCGACCTCGTTGCGGGCGTCGTGGAGAGCTTCGCCGGCGCTTTGCGTTTCTTGCCGGATTCGGTCGGAAACTTCGTCCTTCGCTTTGGCAAAGTCGGCGGACTCGGGGCCCCGATCAGTCTCGCGCTGCATGGTGCCCTCCTAGTGAAAGCCGAGGAAGGAAAGCACTGCTAGCACAACGACAATCAGACCTATGAGATAGATGACACTGTTCATGGTGCAGCCTCCTCTATTTAGTTCGAACTTCCTGCCGGCTGCGATGTTCCCCTGGACGAGCAGCTTTTTAGCAACTCGTCATTTGCCCTGGGCTTTGGCCTCAAAACGGCAGGCCCTCGTCTGGGCAAAGCAGCCTGGGCCGCGTCGGAGGAGAGCCGCTAACCAGCCGGCTTCGGGCGGCCCTCTGCGTCGCCCGAAGCCTTGGGCTCGGCGGCTTCCAGGGCATCGACAACCGGGGCCAGTGAATTCTCCTCGTCGGGACTGGATTCCACCTCTCCGGTTCCCGCGGCGGTTTTATCGAGAGCGCGTTGGATCGCGTCCTCGATATTGCC
>NZ_JAIUHK010000028.1:0-84397 GCF_020165075.1 Mesorhizobium sp. CA4 | reverse complement strand
ATCCGAGCAACCCTCGTCTTTTAATCGCACGAAAGGGCGGGCCACCGATCTCCGCCTCGGAACATGACGTCTAGCGCGTTTGAGTTCCGGGAGCGGACTGGCAGGACTTGGCCCCTCGGGCACCAGCTAAACGTCGACGATAACGGGAGGTCCTAAGCCGCCAACCCGTAGTCGTTTCAGTGACGGGCTGCTGAGATCGACTTCAATTTCTGACGTGAAGGGAACTGCGTAAGTTTCGGCGTCGAATCCCCTGAAAGCGACTCCGGCAGCCTTCATCGCCTTGAATACCTTGCAAACGGCAGAAACGAAGATGGGCATCAAGTCCAAATAGATTGATCTTCGGGTATCGGTCACGTAAGCCGCGGTCGCGGATTGCCGGAAGTTTGAGCTGCATATCGATCCCTTCCATCCTCCGCACTGCCTTGTCGCTGCCGACGGTGGTGTCGAGGTACGGCGAGGCGCATGAAGGATCAAGCCGCGCGTCAAGATCGTCCAGCCTGACGCAATGGGACGTCTGGATTGGAGTGCCATGAAGCGTGGGGTGGCGCGCAAGAAGGAAGGAAGCGCCGCACCAGCGATCCAGATCGGTATCGAGGTACAGACGACGATTCAAACTGTGGAACAGGGGATGATTACGATGATGGATGGCATTGCGTACCGCTAAGAGCACGGTGGTATCGCCGCGACCGAAATATGGGAACAGACCCTTCGAGACATCATAGAGCGTGTGAAAGGCCTCAAGCTTCATTTCGAAAGTGCGATCTAGGTTGTCAATCGCCTCCTCGGGATCAACTTTGAATAGCTCACCAAAGCGCATATGCGTCTCGACATACATTCGCATGATGTTCGCTAAGCTGCCCATCGCTCTTTCTATGATCTGATTGCTGCTCAATCGTGTCGTTCCGATATGGTGGCCATCGTGCAGTCGCCACGCCAAGCCGTTGTCCCAACGACGCGTGCCGCGGAGCGCTTCTTGTAGACCGACGGTCTTGGTTGACCAAGATCAATGGCAGCCTTCCGACCTTTGAAGTCCAGCAGCCGCCAGTCCGCTTCCGGCCCAAATAAGACGTTCATGGTCGTCGTTATGGGCGCTTGTCGCCGGGTAGGCGAAGGCTTGATGTAGGCAAGCCGTTGTAGCTCATAACTTGACGGACCAATCCGCTCTGTTTCTGAGCCGCCATGCCGCCATTGCCTCCGTGGCCACTTCTCAGAGCGCACCAGCGACCTCTCGAACGGGCTGATCTGGCCGAAGGACGGCTGAAGCCTCGACCGCCTATGCCGCAATGGCGCGTCGCGAGTTTCTTCCCCTGGGCTAAGCCCATTCCTCGCGCAACCAAGAAACGCGCGCCTGCGCCATCCTCCGCTCTGCTGCGGTCGCAAGCGATGCGGCGGCGGTCGCCTTCGGCCTCACGATCGCCATCGAGGCCGCATGGTGCGGGCTCGGAAACGAAAACGGAGACTGAAAAATGGCCACCATCGGCACCTTCAAGAAGACCAATGCGAACGAGTTCACCGGCGAGATCATCACCCTCAGCGTCCAGGCCAAGGGCGTGCGCATCATCCCCGACACCCGGGCCAGCGGCGAGAACGCCCCAAGCCACCGCGTGGTGGTCGGCAAGGCCGAGATAGGCGCCGCCTGGTCCAAGCGCTCCAACGAAGGCCGCGACTATCTCGGGCTCAAGCTGGACGATCCGAGCTTCACCGCTCCGATCTACGCCAATCTCTTCGCCGACGAGGAAGGCGAGGGCCATAGCCTGATCTGGTCCCGCCCCAACCGCCGCAGCGGCGAGTGAATCGGCAGACGCCTCGCCCGACACCGGGCGAGGCGTCCTCTGATGCTGACTGCGAAACCTTACTACGATGGATCAGAGCGGCTGGCGAGCCGGACGCCCGCACCACCGCCATTCTCCGGGATGAACTGAATGCCTGCGGATTCGAGTGCGCGTCGCAACGCGTCAATGGTTACCCTGTTTGCACTTATTGGACCGGTTAGAGGCTCTAGTCGTTTGATCGTAGCGAGCGAAACCTTGGACCGTTCCGCAAGCGTTTTCTGATCCCATTGAAGCAAAGCACGTGCGGCTCGAATTTGTCCGCTTGTAAGTTCAGCTATACCAAAAGTATCATTTGATGCCATAGGGCTTGATTTTTTGCCTGCGTTCACTTAAATCACCGCTAGTTGCCACCGCCTGCGACCCACGAGAGATCATCTCCAGGTCATGGACGGGGGTGAAACGGTCGAGCAGGGTGCAGGAACACCTTGCCCGACCTGACCAAAGCCAAGCTGTGTGGGAGCTCGGATCATGGCTGATTCCGACAATACCACGACTTTGCCTTCCGTCACGCTTGGACGGGAGATGCAATCTCTGTTGACCAAAGACCGTGCTGGCTCTTCAGCCGAAGCTCCGTCGTCACTCGATCCCGCACTTCTCCTGTCCCTTGCCTGGATTGATGCCCATATAGAGATGCTGGCTTCGTGCGTCCGGCAGCAGCATGAAGAAGAGGAGAGGCTGTTACAGCACGAATTCTTGTCCGTCGGCGCTCTTATTGGGCGCGGGGAGGGGGCTAGCGCCGACTGCGACGATCTCGATGGCCGGGAAGAGAATGCCGCGGACAAGGCCGACGCCCTGTTGGCTGAGATTGCCGCGACGCCGGCACAATCGTTGGCAGGCGTGGTCGCCAAGCTTGCGGTCGTAGTTCGGGAAGCGAAGGACAACACCGATCTTTGCGAATTTCCGCTTCCGCAGATCCGCTCTGCCTTGGCCGATCTGCGGCGCCTCGCTGATGTCACGATATGCGACCAGCCGGTCGGCTGGCCCGCCGGCGACCAGTCGATCGGCTCGCTGTTCGAGCAGCCCGCCTCGTCCTTCGCGGCCTGGCGCGCCTTCAGCGCGTGGAGCCAAGGTGATGACGAGGCCTATCGCAGCTGGACGAACACATTCAAAATACTGCAGGGCGCAAGCCAATAGGCCTTGCTAGCGCCCCGGCCTGATCGCTCGCCGCCGGGTTCTCTCCTCGTCCGTTCGTCAATGACGGAATCCAAGGATTTCGCTTAACGCCGCATCTCCCTATCAAATCCTTGAGAAGGGAAGGATGCGGATGAAGCCGGATACATCGCAGTGGCGTGACCCACAGGCATATGCATTCATCAAAGGCGCAGCCGCCGATGAGATTGCCTGGGAATTCCTGCGCCGCAATCCGCGGTATCAGCAGGACTTCGCCACCTCGCGCTCGGCTAAGGCGATGCGCGCATTCCGCAAGCGCTGGGGTTTGCAGTTTCGCCGCCCGGCCTGACCAGTCCGCGGTAGAGCAGCCCGTCTATTGGGCACCGGAGATCAACCCTGGGGTCGTGAACCTTGTCGAGGTTCCGCCGGATCTGCAAACGCGGGAGGGCAGCGCCTTCGACGTACCGCTTGCCGCGGGCCGACGTGACGAACTCGGCCTTCACATGCGCTCTTCACCGGGCGGCACGCAACTGGCGCTTCTCGGCGACACCAAGCCAGCCGAACCGCTTGCCGCCATCATCCCGCTCGACGACATGGCGCACGATCGGCTGCAAGCCATCGAACGGTTCATCCGCTCGATCCACAGGCCGCACCTTCCCGACGCGCGGTTGACCGCGGCGCAGCGCCGGCGCCTTGCCCACATGCTGCGATGCCTCGATGGTCGGGAAGAGCAGGCGTCCCATTTCGAAGTCGCGACCGCTTTGTTCGGCCGACGGCTGGTCAGCGCCGCCGACTGGCACGACTCGGCTTTTCGCTATCAGACGCATCGCTTAGTGCGCGACGGCCTGAAGATGGTCGAGCGCGGCTACCGCCAATTGCTCCGCGCGCGACGGCGTCATTCCTGAAGGTTCAGACGCCGCCTTGCTCAGTGCGGACGATATGTGAGCGCCACGACACCATTCGCGAAGCGGTGCGTGCGGACGAGTTCCATGTTCATCTTGTCCGCATCGATGTCCGCAAAAGCGCGCCTGCCCTCACCGACTTTGGTAGGCATGATTAAAAGGTCGTATTCATCGACTAAGTTGTTGTCCAACAGTGTCTTGTCTAGCCCGGTGATACCGTATTTCAGGATATGCCCGCCGGCCTGCCTCTTGAGCGTGGCAAGTCCTTCGGCCACATCGCCTTTGATAAGTGACGCGTTCCACTTGACCTCGTTGAGCGTCGTTGACGCTACCAGCTTCTTCAGCCCGTTGATGCGATCCATGTAAGCGCTTCCGGTCGCGTTTGGCCACACCGGAACGAAGTATTCATAGGCTTTGCGCCCGAGAAGGAAGAACTCGACGTCGTCTAGCTTCCGATGGGCAAACGCTTTGACCTCGTCGTCGAAAAACCGTGAGGCCCAGGTCATCGGCGACTCGACGATGCCGTCGAGGGAGACGAAGCTCGAAACCAGCAGTTTTCTCATGTCATCACTCCTTGTGTTGCGTGCCAAAACACAGGCGGGCCCATCTGGGTCGCGCCTTTTAATCTCTCCACCTGTCGTCGGCGAGGAGTACTCGATTGCGCTAACCATCGCCGGTCCCGTCGCCCTTCTTGCGAAGCGGATTGGCTACCGACATGACGCCTCAGCGCGCCGGTAGCGATCGGCACATGGACGTCGCTGTGGCGAACATCGATCAACCGGCGCCCCTGGCGCGTTCCGGCCCGATTCAGTCCAGGGATCGCATCCATCTGGTCACGAAGTCCGGTGACGATATCTGAAAGAAATTGGCGCCTCAGCATTCACGGCCCCCTCTCGTTGTGGCGAGATGGAGGAGGGCAACGAGCGTGAAAACGCCAGCTGTCGCGACGCACGCCGTACTGAACCCGATCGCTGTCGCAAGGCCGCCGAACGCAAACCCGCCGAGACCGAGGCCCGCGTCATAAGCGCCGTTCCACAGTGCGCTTGCACCATCCACCTGCGAGGGAGCCGCGCGGGCGAGCAGCTCGGCGAGGGTCGCGGTTTGCAGCACGCCGAAGGCTATCCCGCTCAAGAGCATGCCGGAGAGCACCTCTGCCTCGCCCGTGGCGGCCAGGCCGATTGCGGCGACGACACACGCGGCGAGGCCAGCGAGCATAGGCAGGCGCGTGCCGTGCCTGTCGACATGCCGTGCCGAAAGCCAGCGGGTAACGGGTGCTCCCAAACCCTGAAGCAGCAGGCCCAGTGTGATCGTCCCGCTGGTCGCCTCCGGATGGGCGAGAGGAAGGAAGGTGACCGTTGCACCGACAAGGACCGCGCCGCAGCCGAGCGAGATCGCCGGCCAGATCGCCACGGCCAAAGGCGGAAAGCAATGAGCCTCGTGCGTTTCGATCTTCCTCTCGGAAGGAAGGACCGCGGTCGCGGCAAGGGCGGCAAAGGCAAGCGCCGCCGCGCAGACGGCTGTCCCCGGTGCAGCGAGATTCGTCAGCACCCAAGGGCCAAGGGGAACGGCCACGATCGCCGGAACCGCCGACGCGACCCCATATATGCTCATGGCTTCGGCACGCCGCGACGGCGGTGCCATCTGGGCCGAGAGACCGCTGGCGGCGACGAGCAGCACGCCAAGTGCAAGCCCGCGAACTGCGCAATTCAGGAGCAGCAGCGCAAGCGAAGCAGGAAAGGCCGTAAGGCAGGCTAGACCGAGCAACCCGAGGGCGAGCGCCAGCGCGCCCTTGCGACCGACGCGGTTGGTCACATGCGGCGCGGCAATTTCGCCGACGATGGTGGCCGCCATCAAAGCGCCGGTTGCGGCGCCTGCGCCGCCGGTCCCTCCGATAGCCGACGCATGCGCCGGAATGGCCGACAGGAGCAGATAGAAGCTGCTCATTGCTGAAAGCATCACGCCTGCAACGCTCAGCATGGGAGCCATCAAAATTGGTTCAGGAGCGGTTCGCGCCCGTGGCGCGGTAGTTGCGGTTGTCGCCATGGCCTTGTTCTCACAGATGACGAGGCCAGGCTTACCGTGCTACTGGTCTTAACGACATGGACAGTTGTCGAGGAGTTTTGTTGACCAGTTTGAACGCGGATATCGCTCTCAGCCTTGACCGCTCCATCGATGAGAGCCTCGGCAGCCAGCTCCGCCGCGGCCTGCTGACCCGAATTCGATCCGGGGCCTTGCGGCCTGGCGTCCTCCTTCCCTCGACCCGCGCGCTTGCCGCTCAACTGGGTGTCTCGCGGCCACTTGTGGTCGACGTGTATGCGCAACTCGCCGCCGAAGGATTCCTGACCGTGCGTCAGGGCGCACGGCCGATGGTCGCCGCCGGCTTGGCGAATGTCGCCGCCCCGGCAGAGCAGCGGTCCGCCGATGAAGTGATCCGCTACGATCTGCGCCCGGCCATGCCGGACGTGGGCCATTTTCCGCGCAAAGCTTGGGTGAGCGCCGTCAGGCAGGTACTCCAGACGCTTCCGGCGAGCGATCTCGGCTATGGCGAAGTTCGCGGGAGTTCCGTGCTTCGGGTTGCGCTCGCCGATTATCTCGGCCGCGTGCGCGGCCTCATCGCCGACCCCTCATGCATCTTCATCACCAGCGGCTTTGCCGAAGGGCGCGCGCTGGCCTGTGTTGTTCTGCATGCGGTCGGAGTGCGCAGGGTTGCGGTCGAGGATCCGGGCTACAGCGATTGGGTCGCGGTCGACAAAGCCGGGTTGGTCCGGGTGCCGGTGCCGGTGGATGAGGATGGGATCGACGTCGACCAGCTCATCGCGACTGGCGCCGATGGAGCGCTGGTCACGCCCTCGCATCAGTTTCCGGTTGGCGGCGTGCTCAGCGCGGTTCGGCGACAGCGCCTGGTCAAATGGCTTCATGAGACGGACCGCTACATTCTTGAAGACGATTATGACGCGGAGTTCCGCTACGATCAGGCGCCGGTCGGGGCGCTGCAGGGTCTTGCTGCCGATCGCGTCATGTACGCGGGAACCGTAAGCAAGACGCTGGCACCAGCGTTGCGCCTTGGCTGGCTTGTCGTTCCGCCGCAATTGGTCGCGTCGATGGTTGGAGAACTTCGGCGATGGAGTGAAGGACCTCCGCGCATCGATCAGGATGCGCTTGCGCACCTTCTGCAGTCGGGCACCTATGATCGGCATTTGAGAAAGATGCGCCGCATCTACCGTGATCGCCGGAACAGTCTGCTGAGCTGCTTGAGGTACGAACTCCCGGACGTCGAGGTCGAGGGCGCGGCAGCGGGTCTCCATCTAACAGTGCGACTGCCCGCAACCATTGATCGAGCCGGTGAGGCCGACATCGTCGCGCTTCTGCGAAGACGGGGCGTGGCGACCGAAGCGTTCGGGCGATATTCCCAAACCGCGGCCGGGCCACGGCGCTTATTCATCGGCTACGGCCGAATTGCCGACAGCGCCATTGCTTCCAGCGTGCGTTTGCTCGCGCAGACCATCCGTGATGTCTCGACCCGGTGAAGTCCGGCGATCGCGTTCGTTGCATGCATTCTTGCCATCGCGCTGAGCCCTCGATGCATGGTTCCGATCCGCGAGCTTCTAACCGAACGTGCCAAGTTTTTGAATTGAGGTGAGCCGGTATTCTTAGCTATGCAAGAAATGAATTGCAGTGACCGATTGAGGGGCTGTCGAAATGTTCAGGCGCAAGGTGTCCCCCTCCAGGCTGCTCACAAACGGCTCGCTTCGTAGCTCCGACACCTCTTTGAGTTCATCGACCGCCGCGGCGCTCAAATACTCTGGCTTGCCCATCTCTTCCCAGCGGCGCTTGGCGTTGGCGTGCTCGGCGTCGATCCGCTGAACAGAGGCGGACGTGGCAGGTGGTGCGCTCGTCAGGGTGAAGCATACCTGCTCGGTGACGATCGGATGACGCGGCAGGGCGAAGTTCGTAAGCATTAGAGTGGAGCCGCCGTTGTCGCCTCGCACGAACCAGGCGTCCACGGTCTCGTGCGCTCCATCGACCTGGACCATCTCGGTGCCGAGTCCATGGAGCAATTGGAAGGCGCGGTAGGCGGGCTTGGCGATGCCATGGATGTTCAGAAGCCCGAACCCGCCCTGGAAAGGGACCGACGGAAAATAGTTCTCCTCGAAAATGTCAGAGAAGGTCCAGTAGCTGTACCCTCGCACCAATCCGTTCGCTTCCAGCACGGTCTTGACGATAAACGCGGCCGCGTATGGGTCGTCATGCATGGAATCGCGCGGATTGGAGGAGGTGGACCATTCAGTGTAGTACACCGGAAAATTGCCCGCCTGCTTGCGCACGAGGCGAGCTTCTTCGCGCAAGGCGCTGCGCCTGCTCGCGGCGAGCTGCGCTTCTGTGTCGTCCCCCGGCTGGCCGAAATCGTCGGTCGGGTAATGGTGCGTGCTGACGAAATCGGCGGGCAGGTGGGCGGCTCGGCAGAAAGTCAGGAAATCCTCAATCCATGCGTTATCGGCGGTCGCCGGGCCGCCGACCTTCAACGCGGGGTCGATGCCTTTGATGGCCTCGGCAGTGTAGCGGTAGAGCTCGAAGTAGTCACTCTGCTTACCGGTGCCGAAGGCCGTCAGGTTCGGCTCGTTCCAGACTTCAAAGAACCATTGGCGCACCTCGTCCAGCCCGTAGCGGTCCACCCAGTGGCCCACCAGCTTGCGGATCAGCACCGCCCATTGCGCATAATCCTTCGGCGGTGTGACGTTGGCGCGGTAGTGGAAGACGGTTTTGTCGCCTGACGCCAGGACGCCTGGCATGAAGCTCAGCTCGACGAAGGGCCTCATGCCAATCGAGCGCAGGAAGTCGACGATCAGGTCGGCGTTGAAGAAAGAGTAGAACAACGTGTCGCCCTCGCCGATTAGAGTGCCCACGTCGTCGCACAATATGCCGTGGAAGCGGACATGACGCATGCCGAGCTCGTCGTGCACCTGCTTCAGCTGAGCCTGCCAGTCGGCGCGCAGGCCAAGCGTTGCGTGGCCGCTACCGATCGTATGTTCCCAGAAATGCGGCAGCTCCGTCGCCGGTCCGTTCAGGTCGCACGAAAACGTCGCGGTCATGTAAGCCGCTCCTTGATCCTGTCCGCCACGCGCAAGGCGTTGGCGATGATGGTCAGCGTGGGATTGACCGCCGCAATGGAGGGAAAGAAGCTCGCATCCGCGACATAGAGATTATCGAGTTCGTGGGCCCGACAATCGAGGTCGAGCACCGATGTCGCGGGATCGGTCCCGAAGCGGGCCGTCCCGGCCTGATGCGCGGTGCCGCCAATCGGAATGTCCAGGCCGAAGTAGAACCTGCGCTCCAGCAGCACGGGGCGGAAGCCGGCCCTGCTCAATATCTGCTTCAGCTTTTGCCGCAGCCGGCGATGGGCTTCAAGATCGCTCTCGACCATCTCCAGGACGACACGATCTCCGTCGTACCGGATTCGGTTTTCCGGGCGCGGGAGGTCCTCGCTCGACAGCCAGAAATCCATTGAGCGGCGGGCCATGGCCTCAAAGGGCGCCTTCGGCAGCCATTCCAGCCAGTGGGGCAATGCCTCGCCCCTGATCTGCGCGCCATGCGAGGTGGCGCACATCTGGATCAAACCGAGCGGAAAGTCCCAGTCGTCCGATCCGAAGTAGAAGTCGGAGACGGCGAGCGTCTTCTGGAAGACCGTGTCGTTCGGCTCGAGCATCAACGCCATCAGCACGGATTGATCGTGACGCATGTAGTTACGGCCGACCAGGCCGGAACCGTTGGCGAGGCCGTCCGGGTGCCGGTGGCTGGCCGAGCGCAGCAGAAGCAGCGCCGTCGAAAGCGCGCCGCAGGCCACCACCACTATGGCCCCGCGGAAGCGTTCTTCCTTGCCGTGCCGCCGCACAATTACATCAGTCACCGTCCTGCCCGTGGCGTCCGTATCGAGCCTGGAGACATAGGCGTTGGTCAGCAGCGACAGATTGGGATAAGCCGCGAGCGCCGGGTCGACGCATATAACCTGCGCATCTGCCTTGCCGTTCAGCAAGCAGGGAAACCCATCGAACGCATCGCAGCGGATGCAAGTGCTGGTCGGCGCGGCTCTGCCGCCCTTCTCCTCCAGCAGGATGCCAAGCGGCAGGTGGAACGGGTGTAGCCCGTCTTTCGCCAGGCTATCGTGAAGGTCCTGAATGCGCGGCTCGTGCGACACGGGCGGGTAAGGAAAAGGGCCGCTCGCCGGAGGCTCGGTCGGGTCCTCGCAGCGCTGGCCATGGACGTGGAACAGCAGCTCCGCTTCGGCATAGTAAGGCTCGAAGACCTCATATCCGAGCGGCCATGCAGGAGATACACCGGCCTTGTGACGGAGTTCGCCGAAATCGCGTTCGCGCATGCGAAAGAGCGCCCCGCCATAGACCTTGGAATTGCCGCCGACATAGTAGTGCAGGCCGGGATGAAAGCTATCGCCGTTCTTGCCGTACCAGGTTTCCGTGGCCTGGTAAGCGCCGTCCACAAACACCGTCTGCGCGTCCCAATTTGCCCGTGACCGCGGCAGGTATCCGCCGCGCTCGATAAGCAGAATGCGCTTTCCGGTGGGTGCGAGACGATGCGCGACCGAGGCGCCGCCGGGACCGCTGCCGATGACGATCACATCATATTGCCCGTCCATCGCCCTCAGCCATTGGTCGCGAAGCCGGGAAAGAGCGTCATGCCGCCGTCGACGAACAGTGTCGTGCCGACAACGTAGTCGGATTCGTCGGACGCCAGCCAGACCGCAGCCCGTGCGACGTCTTCTGGGAGCCCGATGCGCCCATAAGGTATTAGCGTCAGCAGGTTTTTCAGCGCTTCGGGCGTGTTCCAGGCGGCGGTGTTGATAGGCGTGCGTATCGCGCCGGGCGCGATGCCATTGACCCGGATGCGCTTGGGAGCAAGCTCTTGGGCAATGCTTTCCATCAGCAGCTTGATGCCGCCTTTCGAGGTAGCGTAGTTCGCATGCCCCGCCCACGGTATTTCCTGGTGCACCGAACTCATGCAGATGATCTTACCGGCCGCGCATGAGACGGAAGGCACGACGCCGCGTCGCAGGAACTCCCGCGTGGCGGCCTGGGCGCAGAGGAATTGACCGGTCAGATTGACCTCAAGAACTTTGTTCCATTTTTCCAATGACATCTCGGCGAACGCGCAATCGCGTTGCAGGCCGGCATTGGCGACGAGGATGTCGATGGTCCCGAATTCGCGCACGGCGCGCTCGAACATGTCCTCGACCTGATCCTGCGCCGAGACATCGGCCCGATGTGCCACCGCCTTGCAGCCGGCCTGATGGATTCGGTCGACGACGCCGTTCGCCGCGTCCTCGTTCTCGACATAGTTCACCACCACGTCGGCGCCGGCCAGGCCGAGCGCGACCGCGACGCTCTCGCCGATACCTGAATTAGCCCCGGTAACGATGGCTTTCTGCCGCGCCAACGGCTTGTGGTCGGACATTGGAAGCTCACTGGAACAACGTGTCTGCCGGCCGAGACCGGCACCGGTACAACGGAGTTCAGGGGCAAAAGCTCCGGCTCCTTCCGCCACCAGGCGGTGCGGGAACGCGAATGTGATCTCGGCTCCCGAACCAAATTCGCGCTCCAACGTATGAGAGTTGGAGAATATCGCGCCCGATCAGCGGGCGCGGATCCCGTGTCGAAGGATATCGCAATGCCCGCTGTCCTGATCGCGTTCGCAACGCGCTGCTTGCTGGTCGGGTTGTTCTTGCCTTTCAGTGCGCTCGACAAGGTGTTGAACTTCAAGCTGGCGACCGACCAGGCATCTCAGGTGATCTCTAGGCGCTGGCTCGCCACGGTGATGATCACCGGCGGCTTCTGCATCGAGCTCTTCATGTCACTTGCGGTTCTGAGCGGCGTTGCCGATCGGCTCGCTGCCTTGGTCCTCGCTGGCTATTGCCTCGTCACGGCGCTGTTGTGGAAGCGGTTCTGGAACCGGCCCGACTTCAGGCTCAAAGGCAGGAGCAGGGGCAGGGAACTCTTTTGGGATTTTCTCAAGAACCTCGCCCTTGCCGGCGGCTTTCTTCTTCTCGCCTTCGGATCCGGGGCGGCCGGGGTCGAGCGCTTCTTGCGCCACCCCCTGGCGTCCTCCCACCCTTACCGGACAGTTCAGGGGGACCTGCAGTGAGCACCGTGCCGGCAGTCCCCTACTGGCATCTGTGGACGGATGCTGACGGGATCAGCCACCAGAGCCGTTGCGCGATGACGGAATTCGACCTGGAATCGATCAAGCCGCCCGCCGAGCCCCAATGGCAAGGCTGGCGCGCGAGCGGGCGCATGACGGTGCTCCTCACGGTTCTGCCCGTCGGCTGGATAGGTACATGGCACGAAAACCCGAAGCCACAATGGATCGTCCCGCTCTCGGGACGCTGGTTCGTGGAATCCATGGACGGAGCGCGCGTCGAGATGGGGCCGGGCGAGCTGTCCTTCGGCGGCGATCAGAATTGCCGACAGACGGACGGCAAGCGGGGCCACCGCTCCGGCACGGTGGGCGATGAGCCGGCCGCGTTGATCGTGATCCAACTGGAGGATGCCCCCACGCAGTCACTGGCTTGCGAATTCAGGTAGACAGATGAACGACTTCGAGATCGTCGATCGACGGTTTGCCCACTATATCCTGGAGAACGCTCCGCTCGAAGAACTTGCCGGCGGCTTTCGCTGGATCGAGGGACCGGTCTGGATGGGCGACGCGAATTGCCTGTTGTTCCAGGATCTTCCGCGCGACCGAACCATGCGCTGGATCGAGGATGCCGGCATATCCGTCTATCGCTCGCCGTCGGGATACGCCAACGGGCAAGCGCGCGACAGGCAGGGGCGCTTGATTTCCTGCTCGCATCGCGAGCGCTGCCTATTCCGGACAGAATGGGACGGATCGCTGACACGGCTCGTCGACCGGCACGAGGGCAAGCCTCTCAACGCGCCCAACGACGTCGTCGTAAAATCCAACGGCTCGATCTGGTTCACCGACCCTCTCTATGGCATTCAGAACGACTATGAAGGCGGCCGACAGCTTTCCGAGCAGCCACCCGCACTTTATCGGTTCGACCCGCAAAGCGGGCACATTGCGATCGCCGCAGGCGACTTCGACGGGCCGAACGGCCTGGCGTTTTCGCCGGACGAAACCCGTCTATACGTATCGGAAACAGGCGACCAAACCACCGACGCCCCCCGGCAATATATCAGGGTCTTCGACGTTGCAGCGGGCGACAGGCTATTTGGAGGCGAAGTCTTTCATAAGATCGAGCCGGGCTATGCCGATGGGCTGTGCGTGGACGAGGACGGCAACATCTGGTCGAGCGCGGCGGACGGCGTGCACTGCATTGCGCCCGACGGCGAACTGCTCGGCAAGATCCTCGTTCCGCATCGCGTGTCCAACCTGACGTTCGGCGGCTTCGCTCGCAACCGACTGTTCATCGGCGGCTCGCATACGCTCTATGCAGTCTTCCTCAATCGCCGAGGGGCGACATGGCCATGAATGCCGCAACTTTGCGCGTCGAAAGGCTCATCCGCTTCAGCCTCACCACGGCCGACGCCGAAAGCGCATCCCGATTCTACGAGGCCGCTTTCGGTTGCCGCCGGACCGCGGTGGACCGGCTGGCTGGCGAAGCGTTCGAGCGCCTGATGGGCGTCTCCGGTGGCGCCGATCGCATCACCCTCCGGCTGGGACGGGAAACTCTGGAACTCCTGCAGTTTGACGTATCGGGCAGCCCCTATCCGCGACAGGCATCCTCAACCGATCTTTTCTTCCAGCATTTCGCGATTGTAACCTCGGACATGGAAGGAGCTTTCGAGCGGCTTTCTAGCGTGGCAGGCTGGAAGCCCATCTCTGTGGGCGGGCCGCAGCATCTGCCGGCCTCTTCCGGCGGCGTCACCGCGTTCAAGTTCCGCGATCCGGAGGGGCATCCCCTCGAACTGCTCGCGTTCCCCAAAGGTGGCGATCCCCGCTGGTCTAAGCCGCCGTCCGGCGAGCCCTGTCTTGGCATCGACCATTCGGCGATCAGCGTTTCCGACACTGGCCGGAGCGTTGCCTTCTACGAAGGCCTTGGCCTTTCCGCGTCGGCGCATTCCCTCAACCACGGCGTCGTCCAGGAGATGCTGGACGATGTCGATGGCGCCGAGGTTGACGTCACCGCGCTGGCCCCGCCCTACGGTACGCCGCATCTCGAACTGCTGTGTTACCGAAACAAGCGTGGCCGCGACGAGTACGTCATTCCCGCGCCGCGAAACAACGACATCGCCTGCACCCGACTGGTCTTCGAGCTTGCCCTGGTTCAAGCCCGCAACGATGGCGAGTGCCTCGTGCGCGATCCGGACGGTCACGCCTTTCTGCTCGTTTCGCGAGCGTCGCCGCGCTGGGCGGCCTCAGGGGATGCGGAGCGGAGCAGGGGCCTGGAACCGACATCGCCAATAAGGCAGGCGCGAGCGGTGAAGTCCGCTCGCCCTGACATCGTTCTCCGTCCCATTGTCGGGTCGGCGAAGCGAACGCGCGACGCCGGAGTTTTTATGGAGCGGCCTTGAATGCAGAACAAGCCCAAACAGGTCGCGCCCGGCGATGAGTTTTTGGCGGCTCTCCAGACCAGGACGTTCGACTACTTTCTTTATGAGGCCAACGAGGCCAACGGTCTCATAGCCGATCGGACCAGAAAGCGTTCGCCCGCCAGCATCGCGGCTGTCGGACTGGCTCTCTCGTCCTATCCGGTCGGCGTGGCCCGAGGCTTCATGACGCGCCAGCGCGCTTGCGCAAGAACGCTCGCCACTTTGCGCTTCTTGCGCAACAGCGCCCAAAGCGCCCAACCGGACGCAACCGGCTACAAGGGATTTTACTACCATTTCCTGGACATGGAGACGGGCCGGCGCGTCTGGCAATGCGAACTGTCCACGATAGACAGTGCGCTCCTGATCGCAGGCGTTCTGACGGCCGGCGCCTTTTTCCAGGAAGACAGCGAGGAGGAGAAGGAGATCCGCACGCTTTCCGAGGCGCTTTACGAGCGGGTGGACTGGGATTGGGCGCGCAACAGCGGCGCCACCGTCACCCATGGCTGGACGCCGGAAAACGGATTCATTGGCTACCGCTGGGAAGGCTATGACGAAGCCCTGATCCTGTATGTGCTCGGACTCGGTTCGCCCACCCACGCTCTGCCGCCCGAAAGCTACGCGGCATGGCTCCAGTCTTATCGGTGGAAGAAGATCTACGGCCAGGAATTCGTCTACGCCGGGCCGCTCTTCATTCACCAGCTTGCACATGTCTGGCTTGATTTCCGTGGCATCCGGGACTCCTTCATGCGTGAACACGATTGCGACTACTTCGAGAACAGCCGCCGTGCCACCTATGTCCAGCGAGAATATGCCATCCGCAATCCACTCGAGTTCGTCGGATATGACGAGACGAGTTGGGGCGTGAGCGCCAGCGACGGCCCGGGCTGGCGGACGTGCCGGATCGACGGCGTCGAGCGGCGGTTCTACGGCTACAGGGCTCGGGGCGTGCCGTTCGGACCCGATGACGGCACGCTGTCGCCCTGGGCGACGGCGGCATCGCTGCCGTTCGCTCCGGAGGTCGTCCTGCCAGCCTTGCGCCACTTTGATGAGATCGATCTCAATCTTGACAATTCCTACGGTTTCAAAGCGAGCTTCAACCCAACGCTCAAATCAGATAGCGGTCATATCGCCGGTTGGGTTGCGTCCGATCATCTCGGACTGAACCAGGGCCCTATCGTGCTAATGATCGAGAACTACCGATCCGACTTTCTCTGGCAGCTGATGCGCAACTGCCCACATGTAGTGCGCGGACTACGCCGGGCTGGTTTCACCAAGGGCTGGCTCTCTTCTTGAGCCCAACCGGCGCGGAAGACAGCTGACAAGTCGCTGGCAGAGGCCGGCTCTCCGCCGATATGGCTCGAGCCATTTCGAACAGTTCGCGGGCAAACGCCTGTGGCTTCGGCAACGGCCGCCGGCGTCTCGCCGCTCCCGAACTGCTTTATAAGAACAAGGTCCGCTGGTCCTTCTCGCGATTGGCGTAGGACAGGGCAAGCAATCCTGCGAGCGCCCGCATTGGGTCGCTGATCACATAAAAATTGCACGCAATTTCGGATGAAATTCGTTTGCATGAATCCACCGATGGCGGGAAACTGCCGGATAAGAGCTGCGCAACTCCGGTCTGGAGACGGAGGCGGAACTAGGAAGCCCTCTCGAGCACCGGCAAGAGCGCAACGGGTCGTCGCCAAGCAGGTAGGTCGTCGTGACGGAAAGGAGTTTGAGTTATGTCCGGATTGCAACAGGAATTTCAGGTCGCCACGGATTCGCGCGTCGTTGCGCCCATTCGGCGTAATTCAAAGATCGTCAAGTTCGCCAAGGAGGTTGCAGGCGAAGAGTCCCATGAGATGCCGACCTCGGTTGAAATCTTTTCGGACAGGGGGCGCTGGTACTGTCAGGTCCGTCGCGGGAATGAAAAGACGCGGCCGATGGGCCCCTATACCAAACTGCAGGCTGAACGGATTCAGGAAGCTCGGAGAGCGTTGATCGCCAAAAGGGGCACTGCTCGGATTATTTTCGACTAGAAAGTATCCAGCAGCTTCAAAGAAGCGTTGTTTGCGAGTAGCGGACACGATTTACCTGGCGTAAGCGGCGCTCCAAATCGCTTCGTCGGCGCTGCCAATCTGAAACGTCCACCATTGGCGTCATTATCTCGAACACGACGATGTCATCCCGGTCTGTTTCTTCGCCGGCCTTCCAAAGACCCACCGCAGGCACCCGGAGATTAGGCGGTCACTCCGAAGCGAGCCGCAAGTTCTTCTTTCGGACGGTCGAAATCCCTTCCGGGAAAGGTTTGCCCTTGGTTGTCGGAACGGGGGCAACAGAATCTGGACGAGGTACATAGTATCACCGCTATGCTGCGGATCTGAGAGGATTGCTTTTGAGAGTGATCGCGGCCACCCGGACGAGGCAAAAAGAATACGGGCGACGCTCGCCCGTATTCTCATAATTACCGGTCTTCGGCCCAGACGCATCTGCTTGGACCTTTCGCTCGCTGCCTTTTCAGCTTCCCGAGGCGACGCTACTCCCTCGCATGGCTCAAAATGCGAAATACCGGCCAATGAGCAATCGCTTCACGTAGTCTGCTGAAAAGCTTCCCTTCCATGCCGATGGCAGACCGAATTTGGACGGCAGCCCATCCGGCTTTCATGGTCGCGCCGACATGGCAATGGCAGACGACAGCGTGCAACTGCCAATCCGTAAGCTCGAAGAAGCGTTTCGCTTCGCCATAGGTATCATTCTTCAATCCTTGCGCGCGCAATATCGGATCAGCGAAAGCAACGCTGAGCGCGGAGTCCAGGGACCGCGCCTTGTCACGCACGTCCAGGGTCATGTATTCCGTCCCGGGGAAGGCGGCGAGGCACCGTTCGGGATTTCGCTCGAGCAGCATGGCCCAATGTTCCAAACGCTGCCCTCGCGTCATAGCCGGAAAGGACACTTCGACTTCCGCGACCTCGTGTAGTTCTTCAAGTGTCTGATGTTTCATGGCCGTCTCCTGTTGGCGAGGCGCTCTGCCTGCAGAATGCACAGGTCGGAATGGGCCTCGGTCGTCCCTACGCAGGCGAACCAGCGGTGGGTCGGGAAGTTCCATTGGCGAGAAAATTTGACCGTGTGCCTGCCTTAATTTCCCGCTGTCTCTGTGCCTTGGAGCATCCCGCAACGAGCTACTGCGATGCTTCGACCAGCCGTCGGAGCAATGGGTAATCCTTGAGATCCCTGTAAGGCGTAAGATCTAACTCCCCTGGCACACACCGAAGCTTTTCCTCATCGATCGCTTTCTCGTGCCTCTTGATGACGCTTTGGTAGTGCCGCCAGGTAACACCAGCCCCTCTCACTGCATCTCTTTCGATGCGCGAGGCAATTTGGTGGGCGTGCAGATAATGAAGCCGCAACTCGTCCAAGAGAGCTTTTTCAACAATTTCGTGGCACACCAGAAATGGTTCGAGCCGCACGTCCTTGCCTCTCCACCTGATGGTGCGCGGCAGATGTCGGTCGATGTAAATCGTCGTTGCATCCCTGCTGTACCCAGCAATGTAGGGAATATCGAACTCGTGGCTGACCTTAACTCGTCGATGAAGCGCAGAAACGACATCAGACAGGACGAGGTCGCTGATATCTTCAGAGCTGTGACGGACCTCGTCGGCTAATTTCAAGTCCGCTCCTGCGTTTTCCAGTCGAAGCGCCCGCCGCCACTCGGGCGAGCGCTTAGCGATGAGTGTTACTTGTTGACGATGATGCGCTGCTTGTCCCGATTTTGGGCGTAAGTGGCCTTGTCGTAGGCAGTCTGCGCCTCCAACTGGTCCTTGGTGAAGTTCGTATAGAGGTAACCGCTACCGTTCTTGTCGGTCATGAACTTGAGGTTCTCCATACCGACGGCGACCTTCTTTTCGCCGATGCCGAGGAAGCCGCCTGCATCAACGATTATCGCGTCGACTTTCTTGTCGCCAGTCAGGATGACGTCGCCGATCTCACCGACCTTCGCATCATCTGCGCCATAGACGTTGGTGCCGATCAGATTTGCCGCGCTGATTTTATCTGACGGCATTTCGGTCAGGGACGACTTGTCGATCGAGGCTGTCGAGATCGCATCGGTTTTACCATTAGCCGCTTGGCTGTTAGTCGTCTGCGCCGTGGGTGCTGCCGCGTTATCATAAGCCTTCGTATCGAAGTTTGGTTGAGCTTTGAGCTCATCCTTCGTCGTCTTTGCGACTAACCAGCGATCGCCCTTCTTGTTGACCCATTCAAGCTTGCTGAAATCATAGGCCACGTTCTTTTCCCCCACGCCGAGGAATCCGCCGACGCCGATAACGACGAGTTTGGCGTTCCCGTCCTTGTCCAGGACGATGTCATTGACATCGCCAATCTTCGTCGCGTCGTCGGCGGTGCTGTCATAAACCGCGGCTCCCATGATCTTGGAGACGAGCTTGCCATCAGTGACCGGGACAACAGCCTCCGCCTGGGTAGCGGGGTTGCTGGTATTTGCGGCGTGAGCACCCGCCGTGCAGAGCGCCGTCGACATGAGAGCTGCCGTCGCGGCCGTAGCTAGTATCTTGCGGACCATTGTGAAAGGCTCCTGGCCTGGTCGATTGACGTCGGCAGCTGCCAACGCAATTCATCCAACGGAAGAACTGCCTTACGTTCCGGGAGGAGGCTAATGGTCGCAACCGGTGCCAGACTGAAGGCTCATGCAGAACCTGCACGGCTCTACCGCCCCCCCATCACCAGCGAGTCAAGTGACCCGACCTGCGAACAGGATACAACTGCCGTCGATGCCAGGGATCTGGCCTAATTATCCGAAAGAGGACGTTCCGTCATCGGCCGCAAACCCGACGGCCGCAAAATGCGGCCGCTCAATACCAAAAGCCGGTATTTTGGAGCGCGTGTCTGGACCAGCTTCGATAGCAGTCAGCAACGACATTACCCAGTCATGCACGCGAGACGAGGTCGATCCCGTCCGCGATCGCCAGATGGATCCAGGCTCTGATTGTGAACACGTCAGGCCGCGGTAACACCTGCACGGCGAAACGTTCCACATCCTCTCCTTTTGGCGCAGATGATCCAATCGTTCCGGTCTCTACATTTCACGGAGCGCACCAACGACCTCTCGAACGGGCTGATCTGGCCGAAGGACGGCTGAAGCCTCGACCGCCTGTGCCGCAACGGTGCGTCGCGAGTTTCTTCCCCTGGGCGAAGGCCCATTCCTCGCGCAACCAAGAAACGCGCGCCTGCGCCATCCTGCGCTTTGCTGCGGTCGCAAGCGATGCGGCGGCGGTCGCCTTTGGCCTCACGATCGCCATCGAGGCCGCATGGTGCGGGCTCGGAAACGAGAACGGAGACTGAAAATGGCTACCATCGGCACCTTCAACAAGACCAATGCGAACGAGTTCACCGGCGAGATCATCACCCTCAGCGTCCAGGCCAAAGGGGTGCGCATCGTCTCCGATACCCGCGCCAGCGGCGAGAACGCCCCAAGCCACCGCGTGGTGGTCGGCAAGGCCGAGATCGGCGCCGCCTGGTCCAAGCGCTCCAACGAAGGCCGCGACTATCTCGGGCTCAAGCTGGACGACCCGAGCTTCAGCGCTCCGATCTACGCCAACCTCTTCGCCGACGAGGAAGGCGAGGGCCACAGCCTCATCTGGTCCCGCCCCAGCCGCCGCAACGGCGAGTGACTTCGAAGACGCCTCGCCCGGCACCGGGCGAGGCGTCTCCTGATGGCGCGAAAGCCTTCCGCGGCCCGGTCTGTTCGACGGGTTTCCCTGTTACAGGATGCGCTGCTTGATACGGGATGGCGCAAAATGCACGAGCGCGGCTACCGTCGATCGATGGACGCGCCCGGCCACTGCCCAAGGCCTCTGAGCGGTGCGAAATAGCGCCCCTCAATTGCGCACCTGATCATTGTTCCCTCGCTTCTCCATCCTGCCCGTCGCTAGCCGTTCAACCGCAACGGCCGGAAGGAGATACCTCATGAACGCCGACGCCGCGCCACTGCCGCCGCGCTACCTGCGCACTTCTGAAGCCGCGCATTTCCTCAGTCTCTCGGCGCGCACGCTCGAGAAACATCGCACCTACGGCACCGGGCCAGCCTATCGCAAACTTGGCGGCCGCGTCGTCTACGCCGTCGACGACCTGCAGCTCTGGGTCCAGCGCGGCGCGATGACGTCGACATCCGATCCGCATGGCTCGGTGCTGCCCGCCAAGCCTCAGGCCGCCCGCCTGATCCCCTATGCCGGGCGCGAAAGGCGCTGAGCCTGCTGATTTCCCCCTTGTCGGCCAGACCACGTCAACCATTGGAGCGCGAACAGCTCGACCTGTTTCAGGCGCTGCCGGGCGTCGTCGCGCCACGCGATGCGCAGGACCTCATGGCCTATCCCTTCTTCTCCCTCGCCAAATCCAGGCGCATCGCGCCGATCGACTTTCGCGCCGGCGATGTGGCGATCCGTGTCGAAGCGATGCCCGATCACGGCATGGCGACGATCTGGGACGCCGATATCCTGATCTGGGCCGCGAGCCAGATCGTCAGCGCGCGGGACGCCGGGTTGCGCACATCCCGCCTGATGGCTGCAACGCCATACGAGATGCTTACCTTCATCGGCCGCGGCGTCTCCAAGCGAGATTACTTGCGCCTCAAGGCGGCGCTCGATCGTTTGCAGTCGACAAGCGTCGTCACCTCCATCCGCCAACCCGCCGAAGGCCGTCGCCATCGCTTCTCGTGGATCAACGAATGGCAGGAGCGCTCGGGTCGCAACGGCCGCCCGCTAGGCGTCGAACTGGTCCTGCCCGATTGGTTCTATCGCGCCGTCATGGACGATGCGCTGATCCTGACGATCGACCGGGCCTATTTCGGGCTGACCGGCGGCCTGGAGCGCTGGCTCTATAGGCTGGTGCGCAAGCATGGCGGGCGCCAGCGCGCCGGCTGGCGCTTCGACATCAGTCACCTGCATCGCAAGTCCGGCAGCCTCTCGCCGCTCAAGCGCTTCGCCTTCGAACTGCGTGACATCGTGCGGCGCCAACCGCTCCCCGGGTATCTTCTGTTCACGGAGGTCGAAGCCAGCGGCCGCGTGTTGTTGGCTTTCGAACCGGCACCGAGGCCTGTGGACAGCGTCGTGCCATCAGGAACCCGAACCATCGTGCCATCGGGAACCGCCTCCTCGTGCTTTCGGGAACCGCGATCGGCTCTAAGCGACGGGCCCGAAACGGGAAATCGCGCTCCTAACTTAGAGTCTAACTCCCAATCTAACAGTCTTGCGGAGAAGCCACGGACTGGCGGCGGGGAGCAGAAGCGGAGGTTCGTGGGGCGGCGCGAGGGAGACGGCATATGACGCCGTCTCCTCAATCGACGCCGCGTGGCGGCCTCACCACGGTCGAACTGATCTGGATCGAGAAGCGGATCGAGCATCGCATCCGCTTCGGACGCCCTGCGCATGAAACGATCCTCGACAAGCGCCGCCGCGTCGTCGGATTTGCGCCAGGCAGTGTTTTTGCGTTCGTCCGCTGGGCGGCGAATGACTTCGGCACCGTCGTTTCGCGCATCGACATCGTGCGCGCCGTCTTGCCCGCTGAACCTTTTCAGACGCTGCCTTACATCCGGCCAGGCGGCGAGATCCTGCTCAAGATCTCAGGCTGGGATAAGGTTGAGCGGGTCCTGCAACTCATCGATGCGATCGAGGCGATTGGCCTCGATCCAGTCGACGCCGCACCGGACTATTGGCGTCAGACCCACAACCGACTGATTGCCGGCGGAACGCCGCGTGCCTACTCGCTCGAGCAGCACCGGGCCTATCTGTTGCGCAAGCGAGCCGCCTCATGAGCCGCGCCGCTTGCATGGCCGGGTTGCTTGCGGCTGTCGCCGCAACGCTCGCTCCGGCTTTCGTCGAGATGCCGCCGCTGCTGCTATGGAACGCATCGGCCAGCGCGCCAATCGGGCTCTATGCGGTCAGGAAAATGGTCGTTCCGACGGCTGGCGCGCTCGCTGTCATCGAGCCGCCCGAGACCGTCACTCGGTTCGCCGCCGAGCGTGGCTACCTTCCGCTCGGCGTGCCGATGCTGAAGCACATCGAAGGGCTTCCCGGACAGGAAGTTTGTCGCGTGGCTCGCGTCATCACGGTCGACGGCATTGCAGTGGGTGCTGCGCTCGAGCGCGACCGCAAGGGACGCGCGCTGCCTGACTGGCAGGGCTGCCGCATCATCCCCGCCGACCGAATCTTCGTCATGAACCGAAAGGTCCAGGACAGTCTCGACGGCCGCTACTTCGGCTCGTTCCCACTGGATTCGATCGTCGGACGCGCAATGCCGCTTTGGACCGACGAGAGGGGCGATGGCCACTACACCTGGCTTGCTCCCGCGAACTGAAATTCAACCCAGCCAACAACAGGAAGGAGATAGTCCATGGCCGAAATCGGCATCTTCAAGGAAACAGAATCCGGTTACTCCGGCCGCATTCGAACACTGCTGATGGACGTCGAGCTGGTGCTCGTCCCGATCAGGGCGTCCAACGGCAATGCGCCGGATTTTCGCATCCATATCGGCGATGGCAGCGGCCCCGAGGTCGGCGCGGCCTGGAAGGAAACAGGGCAGACGGCTGGCGACTACCTGTCTTGTCGATTGGAGGATCCGCTGTTTGGTCGACGCTTTCGCGCCGGTCTCTTCCGATCCGACGACGGTTCCTGGTCGCTGCGCTGGATCCGGCCGAAATGGCGGCCGGAGCGCGCTCGATGAGTGGGCCGTCGGCGCCGAACCGTGCGCACGAACGCCGTCCCGTCAGTTGCTTGCCTGGTCGGAGGCAAGCACGTCGGCTTGTCGCTGGCACGCTGATCCTCTGCCACGCGATGGCGGGGGCGGCCGCACAATCCGCGCCGGTCTCCCGCAAATCCGCCGACGATCCATATGCCGCCCATATCGCCGAGGCGTCGCATTGGTTCCGCGTTCCTCAGCTCTGGATACGGGCAGTCATGCACCTCGAGAGCGCCCGCGATCCACGTGCCGTTTCGCGAAAGGGTGCGGTGGGTCTGATGCAGATCATGCCCGAAACCTGGGCCGAGCTGCGCCTTCGTCATCAACTGGGCAGCGATCCCTATGATCCGCACGACAACATCCTTGCCGGCACCGCCTATCTTCGCGAGCTCTATGATCGATACGGTTCACCGGGTTTTCTCGCCGCCTACAATGCGGGACCGGGGCGCTACGAAGCCTCCTTGAGGGGCCGGCCGCTGCCGGCCGAAACCCGCGCCTATGTTGCAAAGCTTCGCCCTTTGTCGGGCGGCGGTGATGCGACCGGCGCGCTCACCGCCAGCCATAGCAAGGCCGTCACGTGGAAGGCCGCGCCGCTGTTCATAGTGCGGTCCGGGTCGTTGGCCGATTCCGGTCTTTCGTCCGGAGAACACGCTTCCGCCGGGCTCTCATCGCAACCGTTCGTGCGCGAACTTTTCGGGGCCGGTTCGCCGCCGCGCCAACTGTTCACTGGGTCCGACCTGCGGTTATCGCAGCAGTGACGAAGTGTCCGTCAGATCGCGCGCCGGCGCCTCTTTGGACGTCGTGGGCCTTGAGGCGCACAGGGCACGAGGCAACAACCGAGCGATGGCAAGATAAAAGGGCGCACATTGTGCTGCGGTCGGTTGGTTGCATTTGCTGGGTTTTTTGCCGCTTTCCGCACATTGCAGCGCTTCTGGGCAATGTGCTGGGAACATGCAAATCATTGTATTCGATGCCCAAATGGCAAGGTGAGGGCGGGTGCCGTGTCCGATGAGCACGAGTTCCGTATCCGTCCGGGCCGCATTCGCTCGACGCGAGCCCAATCGTCGCGGCCCTTCATCGCCCAGGCGCTTGCGGCGGCGCAAAAGGCTGGCGGCGGCGTGTCGCGATCAGGCCGGATCGGGACAGGCAACAGTTCGCGGTTCGGGCGGGGCAGGGCAGCGAGCCTTCAGGCCAATCGATTTCTCACCGGCCGCTCCCGCCTCGTCACGATCAAGACCCGCGTGGTTCGCCGTTCGAAACGTGGCGCGCCGCTGGCGACCCACCTCAACTATCTGCGGCGCGAGGGGGTCACACGCGACGACGCGAAAGCCCGCATGTTCGGACCGGAGGTCGACGTTGCGTCGATCCCGGATTTCGTCAATCGCTGCAAGGACGACCGGCATCATTTCCGCTTCATCGTCTCGCCCGAGGATGCCGCCGAGATGGCCGACCTGAAATCCTTCACCCGTGATCTCATGGGTCGCATGCAGAAGGATCTCGGCACGTCCCTCGACTGGATCGCGGTCGACCATTGGAACACCGACAATCCGCATGTCCACGTCATCCTGCGCGGCCGGGCCGACGACGGCCGGGATCTGGTGATCTCGCGCGACTACATCAGCCGCGGCATGCGCGATCGCGCCAGCGAACTCGTCACGCAGGAGCTTGGCCCCCGGTCGGAACTTGAGATCCGCCGGCATGTCGAGCGCCAGGTCGAGGCCGAGCGGTGGACCGGGCTCGACCGCCAGTTGGTCCGCGACGCAGGCGAGAACGGTGTCATCGATCTCGCGCCACGTGCCGATCGCCAGCCTGACGAATTCAACGCGCCAAAGATCGGGCGACTGCGCAGGCTGGAAACGCTGGGACTTGCCGAACAACTCGGTCCTGGCCAATGGATACTCAGCGAGAGAGCCGAGGCGACGCTGCGCCAGATGGGTGAGCGCGCCGATATCATCAAACGCCTGCATCGCGCATTCTCAGGCCGCGACATCGAACGCGCGAGCGCCAGCTATGTGCTGGCCGCAGAGACCATCGGCGAGAGGATTAGCGGCCGTCTCATCGAGCGCGGACTGGATGACGAACTGAGCGGCAGTGCCTATGCGGTCATCGATGGCGTCGATGGCCGTTGTCATCACGTGCGGCTTGCCGATCTCGAGGCGGTGGGCGACGCCGCACCAGGCGCGATCGTCGAACTGCGCAAATTCGAAGACGCTCAGGGACGCCTGCGGCTGGCGCTTGCCGTGCGCTCCGACCTCGACATCGACAGACAGGTGGTTGCGGAGGGGGCTACCTGGCTCGACCGGCAGGCGCTTGCCCGTCCTGCGGCCGCTCTCTCCGACGGCGGCTTCGGCGCCGAGGTGCGCCAGGCGCTTGATCGGCGCGTCGAGCACCTGGTCGGACTGGGGCTGGCGGAGCGACGGCCGGGCGGGACGGTTTTTGCCGACAACTTGATCGACACGCTGCGCCGAAGGGAGCTCGAGGCGCTGGGCGGCAGGATCGCGACCCAGACCGGCCGCTCGTTCAACCGTGCGGCAAGCGGCGAATCGGTGTCCGGCACCTACACCCAGCGCTTTGCGCTTGCGTCCGGCCGCTTCGCGATGATCGACGATGGCCTCGGGTTCCAGCTCGTGCCCTGGACGCCTTCGCTCGAGAGGCACCTTGGCCAGCATGTCAGCGGCAGCACTCGCGGCGACGGCGGTGTCGATTGGAGCTTTGCCCGCAAGCGCGGGCTAGGTCTCTAGCAGCTGAAAGAAAATTCTTTGGGAGCAGAGCCTCACGGTTTGGCTGAGCAGGGTGCTGACGACTTCGAAGGCGACACAATCGCGGCATGGAGACTTGGCGTTCGACGCACCTCGGGCCGCGATGGTCGATCGCGCCGGCTTGCGCGTCCACTAATGCGCCTGCGCCCCACCAGGCCGGCGAAGGCTACGAGGCCTTCGTTACGGCGCAACACGGCCTGGCGAAGGGGCGAAGCTGCGGCAGAGATTTCGGAGGATACGATCCGATGTACCGAGAAGGGGCAGTCTTAGCTGCGCGGCAGGGGATATGGATATCGAATGTCCGATTGAGTGGCCCTGAATTCCTGGCCGGCCGCCCTCCGAGCTTGATCAGCGTGTCTCGGCGAGGATTATCGCGCGCCTGATTATCGCCGATCTGACCGACTCGACGAGCTGCGCGGGAAAGTGACGTGGCAGCGAAGAAATCACGGCCTCGGTCCGCCTCTCGGCATTTGCGGAGATGTCTTCGAAGATCTTGCGCATCAGGGACGTCCCCACGCCGGAAACGCCGGCGGTCTGCATGAAATGGCGGGGCACAATTTCATGTATGGAATAATGCCGGCTCTTGCCGGCAGACATCGCCAGCTTGAATTTCTTGCGAGGGATCTGTCCAGCATCAAGGCTAGGCTGCGCGGTCAGCACGTCATAGAGCGGGGTCATCCGAAACCGCCCGCCGGGCCCGAGAAAAATGCTGAAATTCTTGGCGTGGCCGTCGGTCGCGCCAATGAGCCAGAATATTATGCAAGCACGCAAAAACAGCGAGATGTCGTCTTCGGGCCTGTCACTGCCCTTAAGAAGCTCGATAATCGACGGCATGCCGGGACCGCCCTCTGACTGGTACTTGCGTGTCGGCGGGACCGACAGTGCTTGACACATATCCTCCTGTGGCAGGCGCAGGAGACGCCCGTCCCCGGCCCACAACCGATCGAACCGCTCGACGATCAGCGTACGGCGCTCCCCGAAGTCGGCGATCTCAGTTCTGGCGGCGGGAACGCCGAACGCGTCGATCAGCTTAAGGCACAGATATTCGTTCTCAACGCTGTTGGAGAGATCGATGCCGTTCGGCAACCTGCCGATCTGCGGTTTCAGGATGTGGGTGGTCGCCGCCGTGCCGACCGGCTTGTACCAGCGTCCGTCCTTGCGTAGCAGCGCCGTCTTTTCCTGGGCGCCGGCGATCGAGATGCGAAAATCCTCATCCCCGCCGAGGCCAAGCGGGGCGACAGCGAGGTTTGCGATTATCCCGGCGATATCCTTTTTGCTGATCGGCTTGCCTTCGCTGCTGCCAGGACTGCCGGGATCGGCGCCATCAGGCAGGAATTGCAATGCGCCGACGCAGTCATGGCCGAGGGCGGCAAGCATGCTGTAGGCGTCGGTGCCGTCCGCCCCGACGCGTTCGGCAATACGCTTGCGGATGGCGTCATTGTCGGGAAGCAGGTTGTCGAAGACGTTGATCACCGACGCGCCGATATAGCGGTCCTCCCGCAAGGGAAGCGAAAGCGAGACGGGGAAGGTGCCGTGCCAGTCCAGCCATTCGCGGGCATATCGGAAGTCCACGGCGCCGGTGGATTGCCTGCGCAGCACGCCCACCAGCCGACCGTTCACGAAGACATTGAGCGGCGTGTGAGCCGGTCGCCGCGCCATCAGAACAGGTCCGCGATCTCGGTCGCGCTGCTTTTGCTGCGCGGGCGAACGACGAGTTCAAGGTCGAGGGCGGAGAGGGCTGCCATCAACGTACTGAGCTGCACTGCCGGCTCGCCGGCTTCAAGGCGGGACACGGTGGCCTGACGCAGGTGGATCCGGCTGCCAAGCGTCTCTTGCGTGAGGTTGGCTTGCCTGCGGGCGCGACGCAGAATGGCGCCGAGTTGCTTTTCGTTACGTGCGATCTGATCGGTCATGATAGTCTCCTGGGGCAGATATACGCGATCGCGTATGACTTGGCAATATACGCGGTCGCGTATAAATCCACCGTATACGCAAATGCGTATAGAGGTCAGATATACGCGATCGCGTATGATGGTTGCTGCTCAAATGCGCAATCCAGGAGGACGGCGCCCTCGCTCACGCCCCGGGCTCTTGGGCTTCCCGATTCCCTGTCTTCCTTGCCGACAGTACGACGCGACGCGATCGGCGTGAGCCCGCTGTTGAATCTCGCGCCAACCTTGCTGACCTCTCGCCACAAGGAGAAGCGAATGTCGGGAACGAAAGTCCTTTGGGGACAGATTGTCGTGGTCATCTTGATCGTGCTCTTCACGATCTGGGCCTCGACGCAATGGTCCGCCTGGCAGCTGGGATATCAGGAACGGCTGGGAGCGCCTTGGTTCGTCATTGGCGGCATGCCAGTCTATTATCCGCCCGCCATCTTCTGGTGGTGGTATTTCTACGACGCCTACGCACCAGCCATCTTCGCGCGCGGCGGTCTGATTGCCGCCTCGGGCGGCTTCATCGCGATCGCCGTAGCGATCGGCATGTCGCTCTGGCGTGCCCGCGAGGCGAGGGAGGTCGCGACCTATGGCTCCGCGCGCTGGGCCGAAAGAAGCGAGGTGCAGGCGGCAGGCCTGCTTGCCCCCGACGGCGTGGTGCTGGGGCGCTATGGAACTCATTATCTGCGCCACGACGGGCCCGAGCATGTGCTTTGCTTTGCGCCGACTCGTTCGGGAAAGGGTGTCGGCCTTGTTGTGCCGTCGCTGCTGACCTGGCCTGGCTCGGCGATCGTCCATGACATCAAGGGCGAGAACTGGGGTCTGACCGCCGGCTTCCGCGCCCGCCACGGCCGGGTTCTGCTGTTTGATCCGACCAATGCAAGATCGGATGCATACAACCCTTTGCTCGAGGTTCGTCGCGGTGAATGGGAAGTCCGCGATGTGCAAAACATCGCCGACATCCTGGTCGACCCCGAAGGCTCGCTCGAAAGGCGCAATCATTGGGAAAAGACGAGCCACGCGCTGCTGGTCGGCGCGATCCTGCATGTGCTGTATGCCGGACCGGACAAGACGCTTGCCGGCGTCGCGGCATTCCTGTCCGATCCGAAGCGGCCGATCGAATCGATCCTGGCCGCGATGATGACGACTCCGCATCTTGGGAAGGGTGGTCCGCACCCGGTCATCGCCAGCGCAGCCCGTGAGTTGTTGAACAAGTCGGACAATGAACGCTCCGGCGTGCTCTCGACCGCCATGTCCTTCCTTGGGCTCTATCGCGATCCTGTGGTGGCACAGGTGACGCGCGCATGCGGCTGGCGCATCGCCGACCTGGTCGCCGATCCTCGCCCGGCGACGCTCTATCTCGTCGTTCCACCCTCCGACATCAGCCGCACCAAGCCGCTGATCCGTCTCATCCTCAACCAGATCGGCCGCCGTCTGACCGAGGATCTGCAGGCCAGGACGGACCGCCATCGCCTGCTTCTGATGCTGGACGAGTTCCCGGCGCTCGGACGGCTCGATTTCTTCGAATCCGCGCTCGCTTTCATGGCCGGCTATGGGTTGAAAAGCTTCCTGATCGCCCAGTCCCTCAACCAGATCGAGAAGGCCTACGGCCCGAACAACTCTATTCTGGACAACTGTCATGTACGGGTCAGCTTCGCGACCAATGACGAGCGCACCGCCAAGCGCGTCTCGGACGCCCTTGGTACGGCGACCGAGCTGAAGGCGATGAAGAACTATGCCGGTCACCGGCTCTCGCCATGGCTCGGTCATCTCATGGTCTCGCGCTCGGAGACGGCGCGGCCATTGCTGACACCCGGCGAGATCATGCAACTGCCGGCAGGCGACGAGATCGTCATGCTGGCGGGGACGCCGCCGATCCGGGCGAAGAAGGCGCGCTATTTCGAAGACCCGCGGTTGCGGGAGCGCATCATGCCGCCACCGGCTGTCGCGACTCGAGCCGAGGCGGAGCCTGACGATTGGACGGCGCTTCCGTCGCCGCTTCCGCCACCCGGGACGACAGCCGCAACTGCCGTGGTGAAAGTCCATGGCGAATCGACCGAGTCCGAATTGCGACGTCAGCCCGAGCTCGATCCACTTCTGCCGGCTGCGGCGGAGCTGCCGCCCGTCAACGAATTCGAGATCGAAGCGCCTGACGAGGCGGATGATCTCGCCGCGAGCAGCAGCCGCATGGCTCGTCTTGTTCGGGGCGTGGCGCGTCAGATCGCGCTCGATCCGGACGACGGCATGGAGCTGTGAAGGTTGTGACGGCAAGAAAGAAAAAGGTCCAGATTTCCGTCTATCTCGACCCTGCCGTGATGGCCTTGCTGGTCGATTATGCCGCCCGGCGCGATCGCTCGCAGTCGCTCATTGCTGAGGCGGCGATCGCCTCGTTCCTCTCTCCGGATGCCGACGCGCAACGCGAGGCGGCGATCTCCAAACGTCTCGACCGGATCGATCGCCGGATCGCGCGGCTGGAGCGCGACGTCGGCATCTCGGTTGAAACCCATGCGGTCTTCATCCGCTTCTGGCTTGCCACCACGCCGGCGTTGCCTGAGCCAATGGCCCAGGCAGCGCGCGCCAAGGCAAGCGAGCGTTATGAAGCTTTCGTTTCCGCGCTTGGCAGGCGGCTCGCCAAGGGGCCGAGCTTGCGACAGGAAATCCCCGAAGACATCGCGCCATCCGGCGCTGCTGAGCGACAGTGATGTGAGGGCATGTGGCGGAGGCGCCGCGCGAGCTCGCGCGACGCCTTCAGGTCCTGTTGATTGCTGGACGTCTTCTCGTGCCGACCCGGTCAGTTGGCGGCTCCGCACAACTGGGAGGTCGTCAATCCTGACGGCACGTTTTCCGTGGGGCCAAATCCGTACTTCGCCATGATGGAGGCAATCGTGCCGTTGGACATGACCTTGGCCAGCCCCTGATTGTAAAGGTCGCGCAGGTCACCATCATCCTTCCTGAACGCGATCGCGACGTAGCTGATCGACTTCTCGTCGGTCGTGAATGGATCGGCGCGCTCCAGATCGGGGCTCTTTTTGCCGGCCAGCAGCCCGATCGCCGTCGGGGACGAAAATACCGCGGCGTCGATGCGGCCGGCGCGCAGAGCCGCGATGTTCGTCTCGATGTCGGGAAACTGCAGGATGCGATCAGCCGGGACGCCCTCGGCGATGGCGTTCTGGATTACGTTGCTGCCGCGGCCGCCACCCATGATGGTGTCGGCCTTCTTGGCAAGATCCGCATAGCTATGGATCGCCTTGGGGTTGCCGGCGAGTACGATCGCCGCGTCGTCCTGCCTCAGGTCGGGAGCGCCGAAGGCGACCTGCTGGCATCGCGGCGGCGTTATCGACAAGCCGGACGCCACGGCATCGAAACGCCCGGCCATCAAGCCAGGGATCAACGCGCCGAACTCGGTGACCTGGAAGTCGATCTGCTTGACGCCGAGATCGGCGAACGCAGCTCTGAGAAGGTCGGGATGCCAGCCGAGCAACTCGCCGGTTTCCTCCTTCTTGTAGCCCCATGGCGCGCGGTTGTGGATGCCGATCACGATCCTGCCCTCTCTCAAGACGCGTTCCTTTGTCGTTTCCGCCGTAGCCGGCAGCACAGATCCGACAATCGCGGCATAGGCAACGCAGGCCAGGCCAATGGCGGCCGATCGGGCTCGAAATTTCATCGTGCAGTCCTCCCGTGAGATTGAGTTGCGCGCAGGGGTTCGGCCCCAGCCCTTCAACGCTACGTTGAGGGCCGCCAGCGCGTCAATATAGATATACGAAATATGTACAAAATATTGCCGACGCGACACAACAGGAGGCGGCTCACCGCTGGATTTGCCGTTGAGCGAATAAGGCTCAGCGCACGATCATCGCCTACAAGGTATCGTAGAGCTTCAGAGGCAGCCGACCGCGCCGGCGGCCCGCAATCATATTCAATTTTGCTAAAATCTTCGGAACCGATTGCTCCGGCCCGGTTTGAATCCCGGTTCAGGAGTTCGAGTGCATGCGTAAATCGACCGGTCACCTAGCCTTCATCGAATTCCAATCACCGACGCTGGTTGAGAACGCTCCTGCCGACGCGGACTGGCTGCACGAAATCAAATACGATGGCTACCGGACCGAGCTTATCGTTGAAGGTGGCGCGGCACGTGCCTTCACTCGTCGCGGCTATGACTGGTCGCATCGATACAAGCGTATCGTCCAGGCGGCGGCGAACCTGCAGGTCCGATCCGCGATCATTGACGGAGAAGCTGTGGTTCTCGGCAACACCGGCCTGCCGGATTTCCAAGCGCTCGAGCGGGAGCTGGGAAACCCGAACTCGCCGAAGCTCATGTTCTTTGCATTCGATCTTTTGCACCTCAACGGCCGCGACCTTCGACAGCAGCCGCTGATTAAGCGCAAAGCCGCGCTGCAGGCCCTGCTGCAAGGCACGGCTCCAACGCTGACCTATGCCGAACATCTAGACGTAACCGGCAAGGACGTGTTCGATCATGCCTGCCGCATGGGCCTGGAGGGGGTGGTCTCAAAGCGAGCTGACTCTCCCTACCGCTCCGGTGTCCAAACGAGCTGGCTCAAGGTGAAATGCGTCAAGAGCGACACGTTCCCGATTGTCGCTTTCGTCGAAAAGCTCGGCGCGCAGCCACGCCGCATTGCTTCGCTCTATATAGGCAGATGGCAGGGCGAGCGGCTGCTCTATGCTGGAAAGGCGCAAAGCGGCTATACGCTGGAGGCAGCCCGGCGGGTTCGCGAGCGGCTTGATCCGCTTATCATCAGCAAATCACCTCTCTCGGAGCCCATCAAAAAACCCAAGGCAACGTGGGTCCGGCCGGAGGTGCTGGCGGAGGTGCAATTCAGTGGCGTGACGGACCGAGGCATCTTGCGCGAGGCCGTGTTCAAGGGATTGCGCGAGGATCTCCAGGTGAACCCGGCGAAGCCGCCGTCCCCCTCCAAGCGCAGGTTGGAGGGCCAACATGGCGTTCCTCGCGAGAACATTCTCCAGCTGTTACCCGATGCTGTTGTACCTTCCAGGGAAGAGCTGATGGGCTACTGGCGGCGGGTGGCTGACCGAGCGCTGATCCATCTGGGACGAAGACCACTGAAGCTGGTACGTCATGCGCAGGGGGCCACCTTCTATCACAAGGGCCCGCTGCCATCGATACCAGGACCGGTGCACCAGCTACGCGTTCAGAAGCGCGAGGGCGGCGAAGGTGTTCGGGTCTGGGTAGATGGTCTCGACGGGCTGCTTGGGTTGGTCGAAATGGATGCCGTCGAGCTACATCCTTGGAACGCTACGGTTGACGATATCGAGCATGCTGACCAGCTCGTGCTCGACCTCGATCCTGGCGAAGGCGTGCCATGGGATGCGGTGATCGAGACGGCGCTGTCGCTACGTCACATCATGGAAGCTGCTGGGTTGCGGAGCTGGCCGAAGGTCACCGGGGGCAAAGGCATTCACCTGATGGCTCCGCTGGCTTCGGGTGTGACCCACGACAGGGCGCGGCAACTGGCCAAATCGCTCGCCCAGTGCCTCATCGATGCTAAGCCGGACCGTTACCTCTTGTCAGCCGATCCAGCAGCCCGACGGGGTCGCATCTTCCTCGACTATCTTCGCAACGGGCGCGGCAATACTGCAGTCGGTACGTTCTCGCCACGAGCGCGGCCCGGCTTTCCTATTGCCCATCCTGTCACATGGACGCAGATCGAGCGGGGAATCCGGCCGGACGCCTTCACCATCGACCATCCATTCAGGGCTGCTGTTCGAAAGGCAGCGTAGTGAGAAGCCGCTTAACTTGCGGCGCTTAGTTCATCCTTCTTGGAAGCGAAGGCGAGTAACCACGCGGCCCAAATCACATTTAAGACCTCCGCCCACTTCGATGCCGACGTGCGCTTGCGAAAGGCCATCAGAACCGGGGTCCAGCCTTGCACTCAGTAAGCTAGCCTGACGAGCGTCATCAGGTATGCGTGCCCAAAGCACCAATTTCGTCTAGGCGCAACATCCGAGGATTGCGTGCGTTCTTTAGATTGGAGAGCTGCGGCCGATCTGCCGCATCCTCATGCGTTGACCGGTCGGAGGCGGCCAGAAATGTCCAAGTTCAAAGAGGCCCTTGAGCGGGGCAAGAAAGCTCGCCATCGGCAGGACGAGCGCGCGGATGGGACTACTTCAAACGCGGACTTTGGCGCCCGGGCCAGAGCTTGGCTAACGGAGGTCGTCGTCGCGTCGTTGGAAGCGGCCAAGGCAGACGTGGCGGGAGAGGTGACCATCGATGTAAACCCCATGCCGCGCCGCGAGGCTAGCGCCATTGCGCCGTCTGTTGAATTCCGAATTTACCGGAACGGAGCAGGCGAGAAAAGCCACGCAAGGGCGTTCAGGGTCAGCGTTTCGATAAGTGGGGAGGCGTCAGTTTCTGCACCCGGCATGGTGGCGGAAGATATAGGCAGCATCGCGGACAAGTCTGACCAAAGATTCCGCCACTTGCTGGCGAAATTGATCGAGGATGCGGCCAGGGACGGCCGATCTTGAGGCGCATCTGCCCTCGATCAGCGCAAGGGCACGCAGACCGGCTGCCGCCGCGATGGGCGTCCCAGAATACTCGCTCGATCATATGGGCAGGACTTCCGAGCGCTTGACCTGGCCCAGGGCGAAACTGCTTTCGATCGAAGCGATATTGTCCAGCCGCGTCAGCTTGTCCTTGATGAACCGCTCATAGGCCTCGAGGTCGCGCACCACGATGCGCATCAGGTAGTCGCGCTGCCCGGTCATCAGATAACAGTCGACCACCTCCGGCCAGCGAAGCACGGCTTGCGAGAACCGGTCGAGATCGTCCTCGCGTTGCCTTTCAAGCTTGATCGATGCGAAAGCGCTGATCGGCAGGCCGAGCTTCTTCTGGTCGACCACCACGGTGTAGCCCTTGATGACGCCGGCGTTCTCCAGGAGCCTGACGCGCCGCGCGCAAGGGGAGGGCGAAAGTCCGACGGCTTCGGCGAGGTCGTTCGAGGTCGCCTTGGCGTTCTTCTGCAGCGCAGCGATGATCTTCAGGTCGATTGCGTCAAGCGCCGGATTTGGCATGTTTCCCTCGTCGGTGGGCCATAATTGGCTGGATCAGCCAATATCATCGATCACTTTGTGCAAGAATAGCCACATTCGGAAGATCGACGCAGGTATCGTTGAGGCGCGATTTCACAGGAGCCGACGATGACGATCCTTTCCGAGCTTGAGCGCAAGGTCCTCTGGCTGGCCGTCTGGATGATCCATCACGCCAATCATCTTCGCGAGTCGACGGACGGCCTCAAGGTCGGCGGCCACCAGGCGTCTTCGGCGTCCGCCTCGACCTTGATGACGGCGCTCTACTTCAAGACCCTGAGGCCGCAGGACCGCGTCGCCGTCAAGCCGCATGCCAGCCCGGTTTTCCATGCCATCCAGTATTTGTTCGGCAAGCAGACGCTCGAGCAGCTGCAGAATTTTCGTGGCTATCGCGGCGCGCAGTCCTATCCGTCCCGAACCAAGGATATCGACGATGTCGATTTCTCGACCGGGTCGGTTGGACTGGGAGTCGCGCAGAGCCTGTTCTCCTCCCTGGTCCAAGATTATGTCAGCGCAAAAGGATGGAAGACCGATCAGCCGGAAGGCCGGATGGTCGCTCTGCTCGGCGACGCCGAAATGGATGAAGGCAATATCTTCGAGGCGCTTCTCGAGGGCTGGAAGCACGGCCTGCGCAACACCTGGTGGATCGTTGACTACAACAGGCAGAGCCTGGACGCGGTGGTGCGCGAAGGCCTGTGGCAGCGTTTCGAAACCATCTTTCGCAACTTCGGCTGGGATGTGGTGATCCTCAAACACGGGACATTGCAACAGTCCGCCTTCGAGGAGGAGGGCGGCGAAAAGCTGCGGGCCTGGATCGACGCATGTCCCAATCAGCTCTATTCCGCGCTGACCTTCCAGGGCGGCGCTGCATGGCGCAGGCACCTGCTGGACGATCTCGGCGATCAGGGACCGGTCAGCCGCCTGATCGAGAAACGCAGCGACGATGAGCTTGCGGCATTGATGGCAAACCTCGGCGGCCACGATCTTGAGACCATCATCGATGCCTTCGAGCAAGCGCGCGGGCATGATCGCCCGACCTGCTTCATCGCTTATACGATCAAGGGCTTCGGCCTGCCGCTCGCCGGCCACAAAGACAACCACGCCGGGTTGATGACGCCGGCGCAAGTCGAGGCCCTGCGGCAAGGCATGGGGGTGCGCGAGGGCCGCGAATGGGACATGTTCGAGGGCCTCGCCTATGACGAGGCTGCTATACGATCTTTCCTTGCGTCCTCGCCTTTCGCGCAGGCAGCGCCGCGTCGTCACGAAGCCCCTGCTATTCCGGTGCCGGCGCGCATCGGCTTCGCCGCTCAGCCGTTCATGTCGACACAACAAGGCTTCGGGCTCTTGATGCACGAGATCGCAAAGTCGGACAGCGATTTCGCAAGCCGTGTCGTCACGACGTCACCCGACGTGACCGTCTCGACCAATCTCGGCGCCTGGGTAAACAAGCGGGGTCTGTTCGCGCGCGGCGATCAGGCGGACATTTTCCGCGAGGAGCGCATCCCCTCCACCTTCAACTGGACGTTTGCGCCGTCCGGACAGCATATCGAGCTGGGCATCTCCGAGATGAACCTTTTCACGATGCTTTCGGCGCTCGGCCTGTCGCATTCGCTCCACGGCGAGCGCCTGCTTCCCGTCGGCACGCTCTATGATCCCTTCATCGAGCGCGGCCTCGATGCGCTCAACTATGCCTGTTACCAGGACGCCCGCTTTATCCTGGCGGCGACGCCCTCCGGCGTGACGCTGGCTCCCGAAGGCGGAGCGCATCAGTCGATCGCCACCCCGCTGATCGGCATGGCGCAGGACGGGCTGGCGACGTTCGAGCCGGCCTATGTCGATGAACTGGCAGTCATCCTGCGTTGGGCATTCGACTACATGCAGCGCACCGGCGAAGCCGAGCCTGACGACCACACCTGGCTGCGCGATCAGACCGGAGGTTCGGTCTACTTGAGGCTCTCGACGCGCTCGATCGGGCAGCCGACACGCGCGATGGAAAGCAAGCTGGCGCGCGACATCGTCGATGGCGCCTACTGGCTGCGCAAGCCCGGGCCGAACGCCGAGCTGGTGATAGCTTACTCCGGGGCAGTCGCGCCCGAAGCGGTACAGGCGCTGGGGCTGATGGCCGGCGATCGCCGCGACGTTGGACTTCTGGCCGTGACCTCGGCCGATCGGCTGAACGCCGGCTGGTCAGCCGCGGCCCGGGCACGCCAGTACGGCCAGCCGCACGCCTCAAGTCATGTCGAGCGGCTTCTGGCCGGCCTTCCGGCTTCCTGCGCCATCGTGACGGTGCTGGATGGGCATCCCGCGACGCTCGCCTGGCTGGGGTCGGTCCATGGCCACCGTACACGCGCTTTGGGGGTCGAGCACTTCGGCCAGACCGGCACGATCGCGGATCTCTACCGGCATTACGCGATCGATGCAGAGGGCATCATGGCTGCGGCGCAATCTGTTTCGGTTGGCCGGCCGCTGAGGCACCTCGGCTCCGCCGCCTGACGGTCGGCGGCGCGCCTCCCGGCCGGCTCGTTCGATGGCAGTCAATACCGGAATTCCTTGAGGGCGGGTGTCAGTTGTCAGCGCCATCCTCCTCCGCTGCGACAAAGCGTGGGGAGATGAAAATGGCTGGCGCCGGCGACCTTATGAGCCGTGAAACGCTGCGGCCTTGGATCGGGATGGGAGCGGCGATTGGACATCACGGCGAACTCATCCAGGGCGTCTTCAAGGATGATGGCGGGCGCCTTCATCGCGGGCTCGTCACGCTGCCGGTCGCCGGTTTGAGGTCCGAGGCCACCTTTGCCAGAACCGACGGCGATGCGGTCATTGTCCACCCCGATCATAAGGTCAAGGCATCGTCAGCCGCGCGGCTCACGCTCGATTTCTTGAAGGTAACCGGCGGTGGGGTGCTGACACTGCAAAGCTCGATTCCCGTGGGGCACGGCTACGGCTCGTCGACCGCGGACGTCGTCGCTTCCATTCGCGCTGTAGCCGCAGCCCTCAAGGTCCAGTTACGGCCCTCGAGCATCGGGCGTCTGGCCGTTGCCGCCGAGCACGCCAGCGACGCGATCGCATTCGATGAGCATGCCGTCTTGTTCGCCCAACGCGAGGGCACGGTGATTGAGAATTTCGGCGGCTCGCTGCCGCCGCTGCTACTGGTCGGGTTCAAGGCGAATGGCGGTCTCCCGGTCGACACATTGCAGCTGCCGCCGGCGCGCTACGACAGTGCCGAAATCCAGGAATTCGGCGTGCTTCGGGCGCTGGTCGCACGGGCGGTTTACCTTCAGGATCCCAATCTTCTTGGACGTGCCGCCTCGGCCAGTGCCTTGATCAGTCAACGGCACTTGCCGAAACAGGGTTTCGACGAGATCGCTGAAATCGCCAGGCGGGCCGGGGCGTGCGGAGTCCAAGTCGCCCATAGCGGGTCGTTGTTTGGTCTGATTTTCGATCTTTTCGCATCGAATCTGAAGCGACGGGCAGCTCTGGTCGCACAACAGATAAGACGCGCCGGCTTCAAGGACGTCGAGGTCCATCTGGTCAATGCGGAGGGCTGGACATGGTAACCGTCCCAGTTGACTATTTCACGGACCTCGAGACCCCACGCCTGGCTCGCTTGGCGCCAAATTTGTTGGCGGCGGCTTTTCCGTTGATGAAGCTGATGCCGGCCCGCTACATTCTGGATCGGGCAGCGTCGAATGGCGAACTCAGGGCAGGCTCCCGCATTGTCGAGACGACGTCGGGCACGTTCGGCATGGCGGTGGCGCTGCTGGCGGCCGCGCGTGGCTATCGCCTTACCCTCGTCACCGCTTCGACGCTTATCGACGCCAAATACAAGGCTCGACTGGAGCGCATCGGCGCCAACGTGATCGCGCTTGACGATCCGCGCGGGGACGGCAATCAACCTGGCCGGCTTGAGCGCCTGCAGGAAATCCTGGCCACGGAGCCGGACGGCTTCTGGACCCGCCAATACGACAGTCCGGGAAACTGGCTTGCCTATGCGCGACTGGCTGAACTTTTCATCCGGGCGATGGGAAAGGTTGATTGTCTGGTCGGCTGCATAGGGACTGGCGGTTCGTTATGCGGCACGGCGTCCTTTCTGCGAACGGTCTTTCCCCACCTGACGGTGTTTGCCGTCGATACCCATTGCAGCATTCTGTTCGGACAGCCCGTCGGCAAACGCATGCTGCGGGGCCTGGGCAACAGCGTTCTGCCGAAAAACGTCAGGCATGAGCTTGTCGACGAGATCCATTGGGTCGGCGCCTATCCGGCGTATCTGAGCGCGCACCGTTTGCTGCGCGAGCACGGGATTTTCATGGGGCCGACCAGCGGCGCCGCCGCGTTGGTGGCGCGATGGGTTGCAGAGACCCTTCCGGACGCACAGGTCGCGGTCATCATGCCTGACGAAGGCCATCGCCATGCCGAGACCGTCTACAATGACGACTGGCTTGCAACCCTGCCCGGCTGGCCCTGCAAGGAACCGTCGGGGCCGAGGACGCTGACGACAATCGCACCGGCCGCAGAGACGCAATGGACGCGATTTCTTTGGATGCGGCGCAGTCTCGACAATGTGCTCAAAACCCAGGCAGCAACTGCGGTGCCATCGGCTATTGGTGCGGCGGAGAATCTATGAGACGAGATCCGGCCCGCTTTTGTCGAGCCAGCGCCAGGCGTCTTGCGTCGTCTGGAAGATCTCGCCGTGGTCATTCGACCGGGTGGACCGATCAAGGTCCTTGAGACCGCTGGCGGTCACGACGGCCACGACGCGGTCTGTGGCTGCGATGATACCTTGAGCCTTCAACGTGGATATTGCGATCAGCGGCGTGACCGACGCCAGTTCGGCAAAGATCCCTTCATCCTGCGCAAGGCGTTCCTGCATCGCGATCAGGCCGTGATTGTCGACGGGGACCGCGTACCCGCCGGATTCGCGCAGAGCCTTCAGAGCCTGAAAGGTGCTGCGCGGCGTGCCGATCGATACCGCAAGGCTGTCGAAGAGCATCTTGCGTTCACTCAAGGCATCGGCGCCGCTGGCAAGCGCATCCGCCAACGACCCATGCACCTCCGCGGCGACGAGACGGGGCAGCTGCGTGATAGTCCCTTGCCCGTACAACTCGCAAAAGCCCGCCCACACGCCGGACAACGCATCGCCATAGCAGACCGGCAGGACGCACCAGTCCGGCGCCCTGCCATCCGATTGCTCGACGATCTCGTAGGCGATCGTCTTGTAACCCTCGATGCCGAGTGGATGGCTGCCGACCACCGGACCGTGATAGGGCGAGGCGATGAACCAGTCGTAGCGGGCAGCCGCCTGTTCCAGCAGGGACCATCGGTCCATTTTGTTGACCAAGGGCAGCACCGTCGCACCATATTTTCGGATCTGCGCCAGCATCGCGCCGGCAGACCCTGCGAAAGTTGTGACAACGCACTTCAGCCCGGCTCTGGAAGCGTAGGCCGCCAGCGAAGCGCCGGCGTTGCCAGAGGAGGCGGTCGCGACGATCTTCGCGCCACGTGTGCGCGCCACGCTCACCGCGACGGTCGAGAAGCGGTCCTTGTGCGACCAGGTCGGGTTTTGGCCTTCGTCCTTGATTGCGAGGTTGGGCACACCGAGAAACGCGCCGATGCGCGGCGCTGCAAGCAACGGTGTCAAACCCTCGCCAAGGCTCACCGCATCCGCGGCTGTGCAGGGCAGCATATGCGCAAAACGCCATAGCGAGCGCGAGGGGGTGGCGCCCTGCAAGGGATAAGGGGGAGGATCCGCATAAACCGGCCGAAGATTTGCCGGTGCGGTCTCCCGACACCGCGGGCACCCCTTGGAGTCGATGGTGATGTCGGCGGGGTAGGAGGCATCGCATCGGATGCAGACGAATTCCAGGACCCGGCCTTCTTCCGTTCCGGGTCGGCTGATCTCGCCTGAGGAATGCACTGATGCGTCGTGCGTGAGGTCGCGAAACGGCCGGCTCGGCATGGCTATTCCTGTGTCAGGAAACGATGAATTCGCTGGTTGTTTCAAACAGCCAACAGCACCGCTGTCAATGCGGAATGTGCACTATAGTGTGTCGCACCATAGTGCGCGTCGTAGCATCCGTTGATTGATGAAACTTCGCGGCGTTTTTGGTTTGAACGTGCAGCGGCTACGGAGAGAAAGAAGACTGTCTCAGGAGCAGTTGTCTTTCGTTTCGGGCCGCACGCGGGCCTACATCAGCAGCGTCGAGGCCGGTCGGCGCAACGCCACGCTGGACACAGTCGAGATCCTGGCGAAGGCATTGGATGTCGAGCCGCAAGAGTTGATCACGGCCGTTCCATCGAATGGGCGAGCAGCCCGCGGCACAAAGCAGACGGCGTCAAAGTCAGATGAATGAAGCGCGGTCTGTTCACGAAACATTGGTCCGGCTTTCAGGTGCTTTATCTTTGCGCCCGCTAATTGACTCCTGAAGTGTACATTCGGCGCAAGTCCCATTGAATATATCGCATTTGTGACAGTAAGTTCTTGCTGGGATGGGGCCTGACGCTTGTCGAGGTCTGCCGATGGAGATCGATAGTCTTGCTGGGTTGTTTGCAGCGATCTCGAGGATCGACGCCGCGTGCTCGGTGGATGGTATCCTCCAGGAATTCCGCTCTGCCATCGAGCGCTACGGATTGCGCTACTTTCTGATCACCGGTCTACCCGTGCCGCATGACACCGACTGGAGGCGAGAGATCCTGGTCGATGGCTGGCCGCCCGAATGGTACCTTCGCTACATGTCAGAGGATTACTTTTCGCATGATCCCTGCGTCGCGCAGTGCCGGCATTCGTCGAAGCCATTCCTGTGGCACGAACTTCCGCCGGCAAAGCTTTTTGCGCGCGCAAAGCTGGTGATGGATGAAGCGACGGACTTCGGAATGGGCCAAGGTCTCTGCGTTCCCGTCCACGTGCCGTTGGCGGGGCCAGGCGTCGTCACGGCAGCGGGCGATCGAATTGAAATAGCCCCGAGCGTCTTGCCATTCATCGAGACACTTTGCGTGCATACCTTCCGACGCCTGTCAGGGCTGGAAGAATCCGGCCAGGCTGTTGAGCCCGCGCCCTTGACGCCGCGCGAGCGCGAACTCCTGGAGTGGAGTGCCGAAGGCAAATCGAACGAAGACATCGCCTGCATCCTGGGCGTCACAAGGAACACAGTTGAAAGCCATCAGCGCAACATTCGAGGCAAGCTCGACGCAGCCAACGTCTCGCATGCCATCGTCAAAGCTCTGCGACGACAGGAAATCCAGATTTAGCAATACCTGAATACCATCATACGGGCACGAAGCGTGTTTTCTTACGACCTCCACTTTTGGAGGCGTCATGGTCCGTATTCATCTGGTCACCTGGGAAAACAGGAAGCAGTATAGAAAAGTGCTGGAGCGCTATTTTCGCATCCGGTACGACATTTACGTCAAGCATAGACGGTGGCGCGCCGTTGCGCGGCCCATCAACATCGAGATCGACGCCTTTGACAACGAGCATGCGCTTTATGTTCTGGCGCTCGACACCAACGGCAAGATCGTCGGCGGCTCCCGTCTTGTTCCGACGCTGCAGCCGCATCTGATGAGCGAGGTCTTCCCGGTTCTCGCCGGCGGCACGCCTCCGAGAGCGGCTGATATTTTCGAATGGACCCGCTTCTTCATCATTCCTTCGCTTCGCACTCAGGGAGCTTCTTCTCCAGTCGCCGGCGTCGTGCTGTGCGGCCTTCTTGAAACGGCGCAAAGGCTGGGGATTCGACAGATCAGCGTGGTGTGCGAAACATTCTGGCCGAAACGCCTGCGTGCGCTTGGCTGGACGCTTTTCGAACTCGGCAACGCGCTTGAGCATCCGGATGGCGATATCATCGCGCTGCTAATCGATGTCACGCCTGAGGCCATCGAGCAGACGCGCCGCGCTTATGGCATCAGCGGCGTCATACTTGCGGATAAAATCTAGGCGGATTGCTACCGGCAACTGAGGGTCGCCCGCCAGGGGATATTGTCATCGCGCCCATTTGCGCGGTAGTCAGCCCTATGATGCACCGCATTCGGTTGATGGACTCATGACGCCGCTGGTCCTGATCTCTTCGAAGGACCCGGATTTCTTTCTGGTTTTCGGGCATATCCTTTCAGTAGCCGGCTTCGAAACCCGCCTGATCACGGCAGACAAGGAGATTGCGCGTGCCATCAAGGTCGACACGCCGCTTGCCGTTATCCTGGACTGTCATCCGGGCGACCGCGCAATCGCCAAGCAATGCCAGTCGCTGAAGTCGTCCGAAGCGACAAAAGCAACGCCCCTTGCAGGTTTGGTTGCGCCTCGTTCCGGTAAACTGCACCTGGACCTCATAAAGGCGGGCGTCGATGAGATATTTTCGCGTCCGTTTGCCCCCGAGCAGCTTCTGACCTGGCTGCATGGCAAGGCAGGTATTGCGAAGCTCGCGCGCGAAACCAAGACAGGCGATCTGGTGCAGGGCGATTTCCGGTTGGACCGACACACCCACCGGACATTCTTCAAGCAAAAAGAAATCGTTATGCCGCCGATCGAATTCAAGCTTTTGCGCAGCCTTCTGGCGCAACCCGGCAAGGTCCTCAGCCGAGAGGAACTGGTCGCGACCGCATGGCCTGAACACGCCGCCGCGACCGATGTGCGCGGTGTTGACGTTCATATTGCCAGGTTGCGAAAAAGGCTTCGGGCATCTGTGGGAAGCGATGTGATCCGGACCGTCCGCTCTGCCGGTTACGCATTCGCGCCGGACTGGTAATCCGCGCGGCAATTCGGCACCAATCGTCATGTTGCCGATCGCGCCGCGGTTGCGTTCGCGATCTTGAGAGGTATCAGCTCTCAATGGCTAAGAATGGTATCGAGGAACAGCCTGGCGCGTGGACGAGCCGCTCCAGAGAAGAAATCACTGCAAGACGCGTGCTCGACGATGCTGCCTTGGTCCATGAAAACGATCTCATCCGCGACTTCGCGTGCAAAGCCCATTTCATGCGTCACGCAGATCATGGTCACTCCGGTTTTCGCGAGCGCGATCATCACGTCGAGCACTTCCTTGATCATTTCCGGATCGAGCGCCGAGGTGGGTTCATCGAAAAGCATGATGCGGGGGTCGAGACAGAGAGCGCGCGCGATCGCCGCCCGCTGTTGTTGGCCGCCCGACAGCTGGGCCGGATAGGCTCGCGCCTTTTCGGGGATGTGCACCGCCGTCAGATGCCGCATGGCGATCTCTTCGGCCTCCTGCGCCGATTTCAGGAGGACCCGGCGCAGCGCCAGCGTGCAGTTGGCAAGCACGCTGAGGTGGGGGAAGAGGTTGAAGCTTTGGAACACCATGCCTGTCAGACGGCGCGCAATTGCGGCATCGCGATCGCTTTTTCCCAGACTTCTCCCTTCAAGCTCTATCGTCCCCTTTTGGAAAGGCTCGAGGCCGTTGATGCAGCGTATCAATGTCGACTTGCCGGACCCGGACGGTCCGCAGACGACGACGCGCGCACCCGGCCGTAAGGTCAGATCGATGTCTTTCAAAACGTGCAGGGCGCCGAACCACTTGTTGAGACCATCGATCCGCACGAGCGGGACGGATTGAAGCGTCGAGGTCGCAGGCGCGCGCCGGTCGAGCATCAGCGGCGCCCGCTCGCAAGCAGGAGCTTCTCCATGCGCTTCACTCCATACGAAACGATCAGCGCCAGGGCAAGAAACAGAACGCCGGCGACGGTCAGCGGCTCCGCGTAGCGGTAGGTCTCGGAAGCGATATCGAAGGCACGCCCGAGCATTTCCGGCACGGCCAGGATCGCGAGATAAGGCGTCGCCTTTAGGATCGAGACCAGGTAGTTGCCCAGGGGCGCGGCGATGTTGCGCAGCATCTGGGGTGCGATGACGAAGATGACCGTGTCGCGGCGGGTGAGCGACAGGGCTCTGGCTGCTTCCTGCTGGCCCTTAGGAATAGCGTCGATGCCGGCCTTGAACACCTCTGCCAGATAGCCGCTGTAATACAGGCTTAGCCCCACTATGCCCACCGTCATGGCGCCGAGCCGGATCCCGTAGAAAGGCATGACGAAATACAGGAAATAGAGCCAGGCCAAGACCGGCGTCGAGCGGATGAAATCGATCAGGAAGCGCACGACGAGGCCAGGCGCACCGCCCCCGCGGCGGATCATTTCGAAAGTGAAGCCAAGCGCCGACGCGCCGAGGCAACTTAAGACCGTTGCGAGCAGGGTAGTCCCGATCGCACCGACTATGATCGGGATAGTCGAGAGCGCGAAATCGAGGTCAAATCCCACGAGGCGCTCCTCTTTCGGGACTGACCCGTGCCTCGAGCCAGCGGCCGGCGAGCGCGATCGGATAACAGACGACGAAGAAGGCCAGCAGTAGCGCCGAATAGATCGCGACCGGGTTGTATTCGGTCTGCGAGATTTCCTTGGCGCGGAAGGTCATGTCCGTCAGCGTGACCAAGGAGACAAGGGAAGTCGCCTTGACCAGCTGAATAAGGTTGTTGACGAATGTGGGACTCATGGCGACCAATGCCTGGGGCAGCTCGACCAGAAGCAGGATCGCCGGGCGCGAGAGGCCGAGCGCCATGCCTGCCTCGCGTTGGCCGGCAGGAAGAGATTGGAGCCCGGCCCGCACCGCCTGGCTGGCATAGCCGCCGCTATTGAGGCCGAGCACCAATGCACTGACGGTCATCGCCGACAGAGTGACCCCTATGACCGGCAGAACATAGTAAAAGACGAACAGCAGGACCACGACCGCCGAACTGCGCCAGAATTCGATGACTGCTGTCACCATAACGCGCGTCAACCCGGTGGTCAGAAACTGCGCGACGCCGAAAACAAGCGCGAAGGGCACCGCGAAGACCAGACCATAGGCGGTGACCGCTGCCGTTATGCGCAGCCCTTGCAGGATCCCAAGCCAGATGTCGAACATGCTCATGCGGCTTCGCCGCCCTTTGCCGGCAAGGGGCGCGGCGTAGCGGCTGGCGGGGCGCTTCGAACGTATTTGGAAACGCCCATTTGGCGCCGCGAAACCGAGCCCTCGGGACCGAACCGCATGACAATCCTCCGCGCCGTGGAAAGGGCGATCGCCGCCACTGCCAGGCGTTTCATAAACCCGGCGGGAGCCGGGTGTCAATAAACATGTACATAATATTGCGACAGTTTACATTCTGCCGGCGCCGGAGCGCCGCGATCCGCCGCCATGACGCTTCCTGAGGTCGGCCCCGCCGTTCGCCGGTTTTTCTTCGCTGCGCTACGACGGCGGTCGAAAGCTGTTGAATCGGGCTGCTCCAGGCCGCTCTTGCTTGTCTGCGACCGAGAACTGCTCGACGAGTTCCCGGGCCAAACGGAGACCCGATGGCTGTCTTGAACAACGATACCGAGCGACGCGCGCGCAGCTCGCGTATGCTGCGCACCGCGCTCGGGCCCGCCATCGCCCGGTTCCTGGATGACCCCGCCATCATCGAGGTCATGCTGAACCCGGATGGCCGGATCTGGGTCGATCGGCTTTCGGAAGGTTTGGCCGATACGGGGGAAAGGCTCGCGCCTGCCGCTGGCGAGCGGATCGTGCGGCTGGTTGCCCATCATGTCGGCGCCGAGGTCCATTCCCGTTCCCCGCGCGTCTCGGCCGAGTTGCCGCAAACCGGTGAGCGTTTCGAAGGCTTGCTGCCGCCGGTGGTCGCCGCGCCGGCCTTCGCGATCCGCAAGCCCGCGGTCGCCCTCTTCACGCTCGATGACTATGTCGCGGCGGGCATCATGACGTCTTGTCAGGCCGCCGTGTTGCTCGCCGCCGTTGCCGGCCGCGCAAACATCCTCGTTGCCGGCGGCACCTCGACCGGCAAGACGACCTTGACCAACGCGCTGCTCGCCGAAGTGGCGAAAGGGACGGACCGGGTCGTCATCATCGAGGACACCCGCGAACTGCAATGCGCTGCCCCCAACCTCGTCGCGATGCGCACCAAGGATGGCGTCGCCACGCTTTCGGACCTGGTTCGTTCCTCGCTGCGCCTGCGGCCCGATCGCATTCCGATCGGCGAGGTGCGCGGCGCCGAAGCGCTTGACCTCTTGAAGGCATGGGGCACCGGGCATCCCGGTGGCATCGGCACCCTTCATGCCGGCTCCGGCATCGGCGCTCTGCGCCGGCTTGAGCAGCTGATTCAGGAGGCCGTCGTCACTGTGCCGCGTGCGCTGATCGCCGAGACGATCGGTGTGGTCGCCGTGCTCGCCGGTCGCGGCGCCGCGCGACAGCTTGTCGAGCTGGTCAGGGTCGAGGGCCTGGGCCCCGATGGCGACTATCGCATCGCCGAAGCCACACCGATCAACACAGGAGAAATTTCATGATCCGCCTCTCTTCGCGCGGCCGGGCCAGCCTTGCCGCGGCCAGCGCCGCCGTCGCCTTCAACTTCATGCTCGCGCCGGCAGCCTTCGCGTCGGGCTCCTCGATGCCGTGGGAACAGCCGCTCGAGAAGATCCTGCAGTCGGTCGAAGGACCGGTCTCCAAGATCATCGCCGTCATCATCATCATCGTCACCGGCCTGACGCTGGCCTTCGGCGACAGTTCGGGAGGTTTCAGGCGGCTGATCCAGATCGTCTTCGGCCTTTCGATCGCCTTCGCTGCGTCGAGCTTTTTCCTTTCGTTCTTCTCGTTCGGCGGCGGAGCGTTGATCTGATGACAACCGCTTTCGAACAGCTCGACGCAGTGCCGGGGTGGACGGTGCCCGTGCACCGGGCCTTGACCGAGCAGATCCTGCTCGGGGGCGCACCGCGTGCAATCGCGATCCTGAACGGCACGCTGGCGGGCGCTGTCGGTCTTGGGCTGCGGCTCTGGCTGGTCGGCTTTCTCATGTGGGCGATCGGTCATTTTACGGCGGTGTGGGCTGCCAGGCGCGATCCGCTTTTTTTCGAAGTCGGCCGCCGGCACCTGCGGCTGCCCGGACATCTGTCGGTTTGAGGGACGCCGCCATGATGAGCCTTGCCGAATACCGCCGGACTGCTGCTCGCCTTGCCGACTTTCTGCCTTGGGCGGCACTCGTCGCCCCCGGGGTCGTGCTCAACAAGGACGGCAGCTTTCAGCGCACCGCGAGGTTTCGCGGACCCGATCTCGACTCCGCCGTAGCGGCCGAACTTGTCGCGGTGGCATCGCGCATCAACAATGCCCTTCGTCGTCTCGGCTCGGGCTGGAGCATCTTCGTTGAAGCGCAGCGCCACGAAGCGGCTTCCTATCCCGAAAGCCGGTTTCCCAATGCGGCCTCCGGCCTGCTCGATGCCGAGCGCAAAGCCGATTTCGAGGAGGAGGGGGTTCATTTCGTATCGAGCTACTTTCTCACATTCGTGTTCCTGCCGCCGCCCGAAGACGCCACTCGCGCCGAAGGCTGGCTCTATGAGGGTCGCGACCAGTCGCACGCGGATCCGGGCGAGATCGTCCGCGCCTTTGTCGACAGGACTGAGCGTGTGCTCTCCCTGTTCGACGGGTTCATGCCTGAATGCCACTGGCTCGACGACGGCCAAACGCTGACCTACCTGCATTCCACCATCTCGACCAAGCGCCATTCGGTGCGCGTCCCCGAGACCCCGATCTATCTCGATGCGCTGCTTGCCGACGAGCCGCTCGCCGGCGGGCTCGAACCGCGGCTTGGCGACAAGCATCTTCGCGTGCTCACCATCATCGGCTTCCCGACCGCCACGACACCTGGCCTGCTTGACGACCTCAACAGGCTGGCTTTCCCGTACCGCTGGTCGACCCGCGCGATCCTGCTCGACAAGGTCGACGCTGTGCGCCTTCTGACCCGGATACGACGGCAATGGTTCGCCAAGCGCAAGAGCATCGCCTCAATCCTGAAGGAGGCGATGACCAATGAGGCATCGGCACTCCTCGACACCGACGCCGCCAACAAGGCGGCTGACGCCGACACCGCGTTGCAGGAGCTCGGCGCCGACATGGCGGGCATGGCCTATGTCACCGCGACCGTCGCCATATGGGACAGCGACCCGCGCGTGGCCGACGAGAAATTGCGGCTCGTCGAGAAAATCATCCAGGGCCGCGACTTCACGGCGATCGTCGAGACCGTCAACGCCGTCGACGCCTGGCTCGGCTCGTTGCCCGGGCATGCTTATGCCAATGTCCGTCAGCCGCCTATCTCGACGCTCAATCTCGCCCACATGATCCCGCTTTCTGCCGTGTGGGCGGGGCCGGAACGGGACGAGCATCTGCTCAGTCCTCCCTTGCTTTACGGCAAGACCGAAGGCTCGACCCCGTTCCGGTTGGTTCTTCATGTCGGCGATGTCGGTCACACGCTGGTCGTCGGCCCGACCGGCGCCGGCAAGTCGGTGCTGCTGGCGTTGATGGCGCTGCAATTCTGCCGTTATCGAAACGCTCAGATCTTTGCTTTCGACTACGGCGGCTCGATCCGCGCGGCGACGCTCGCCATGGGCGGCGACTGGCACGATCTCGGCGGTCATCTCACCGAAGGGATGGGCGCTTCCGTTTCGCTGCAGCCGCTCGCCCGCGTTGACGATACATACGAGCGCGCCTGGGCGGCTGATTGGATCGTCGCGATCCTGACGCGCGAGGGCATCCAGATCACGCCGGACGCAAAGGAGCATATCTGGGCGGCGCTGACCTCGCTCGCCTCGGCTCCGGTCGAGGAGCGCACCATCACCGGGCTCAGCGTGCTTTTGCAGGCCAATGACCTGAAACAGGCGCTTCGTCCCTATTGTGTTGGGGGCCCGAACGGCCGGCTGCTCGACGCAGAGGCCGAACAGCTCGGCCAGGCATCAGTGCAGTCATTCGAAATCGAAGGTCTGGTGGGCACGCTGGCCGCGCCGGCCGTCCTGTCCTATCTGTTTCATCGCATCGGCGACCGGCTCGACGGTCGCCCGACCCTGCTGATCATCGACGAAGGCTGGCTTGCCCTCGACGACGACGCGTTCGCCGGGCAGTTGCGCGAATGGCTGAAGACGCTCCGCAAGAAGAATGCCAGCGTCGTCTTCGCCACCCAGTCACTCTCCGACATCGACAATTCGGCTATCGCGCCGGCGATCATCGAAAGCTGTCCAACCAGGCTGCTGTTGCCCAATGAACGCGCGATTGAGCCGCAAATTACCGCCATATATCGCCGCTTCGGCCTGAACGACCGCCAGATCGAGATCCTGGCCCGAGCCATACCCAAGCGCGATTATTACTGCCAGTCCCGTCGCGGCAATCGTCTCTTCGAGCTCGGCCTGTCCGAGGTCGGGCTTGCGCTTTGCGCCGCGTCCTCGAAGAGCGATCAGGCCCTGATCGGCAGCATCATCGCTGAGCATGGCCGCGAGGGGTTCCTATCGGCCTGGCTGCGTGCCCGCGACGTCGGCTGGGCCGCCGACCTCATTCCTAACCTCACCGTTCCCGAACCTGCAAAGGATTCCAAACCATGACTGTTCATCAAAGCCGCCGGCGCGTCCTTCTTCTGGTCGCGGCGACGCTCGCCACGCCGATCGCGATCTCGCCGATGATGACTGCGCCTGCCCATGCCCTGATCGTGTTTGATCCGTCGAACTATTCCCAGAATGTCCTGACGGCTGCGCGCTCACTGCAGCAGATCACGAACCAGATCACCTCGCTACAGAACCAGGCCCAGATGCTGATCAACCAGGCGCGCAACCTGGCGAGCCTACCTTTGTCCTCGCTGCAGCAACTGCAACAGTCGGTGCATCGCACGCAACAGCTTCTCGGCGAAGCACAGAACATCGCCTTCGACGTCCAGCAGGTCGACAAGGCATTTCAGCAGCACTACAGCAGCGTCTCGCTCTCTGCTTCCGACCAGCAACTCGTCGCTGACGCGCGCTCGCGCTGGCAAAACACGGTGGGCGGTCTCCAGGACGCAATGCGCGTCCAGGCGGGCGTCGTCAAAAACATCGACACCGGCCGCGCGCAGATGTCGGCGTTGGTCGGCGCCAGCCAATCGGCGACCGGTGCGCTGCAGGCGACGCAAGCCGGCAACCAGTTGCTTGCGCTTCAGGGCCAGCAGCTTGCGGACCTGACCGCCCTGATAGCCGCCAACGGACGCGCCCAGGCGCTGACCGAAGCCGAACGTGCCGCGGCGGCCGACCAGGGCCGCGAGCAACGGCGCCGCTTCCTGGCGCCTGGCTCCGGCTACCAGGCCGGCTCGGTCCAGATATTCAACCGCTGAGGTCGATCGCCATGGACGGCAAAACCCTCGCTCGCGTCGTGGCCGTCGTCTTCGTCGCCGTCGCAATGACGGCGACGGCGCTCGAGATGAGCCGGAAGGAAGACAAGCGGGTGGGGGAGGGCCCGCGCACTGCGGCGGCCTCCGTTCCGAATCCGCTTCGCGACGGCCTGCGCCGCTGCCAGAGCCTCGGCGAGGCTGCCCTGCGCGATGATGGATGTGCGCGGCTGTGGGCCGAGCAGCGTGATCGCTTCCTCGGTCTCGACAAGCGCTCGGGGCGTTCGACAATGGGGCCGGCCGCTTCTCGGTCGCCGGATGCCGCCCTGCACGAGGCCCGGTAGACATGGGCAATACCGGCGTCATCGACCAATTCCTGGCCACCTTCACCCGTTATATCGACAGCGGCTTCGGCCTGCTCGGCGGCGAGGTCGCCTTCGTCGCCACCACGTTGATTGTTATCGACGTGACGCTTGCCGCGCTCTTCTGGAGCTGGGGCGCCGATGACGACATCCTCGCGCGGCTTGTCAAGAAGACGCTCTTCGTCGGTGTCTTCGCCTACCTGATTTCCAACTGGAACGGTCTCGCCCAAATCGTCTTCGAGAGTTTCTCCGGCCTTGGTCTCAAGGCGAGTGGAACCGGCTTTTCGGCACAGGATCTGCTGCACCCCGGCAAGGTGGCGCAAACCGGTCTCGACGCCGGACGACCATTGCTTGAGGCGATCTCCGGTTTGATGGGCTACATCTCCTTCTTTGAAAACTTCATCCAGATCGCTTGCCTGCTCTTTGCCTGGGCGCTCGTCCTGCTCGCCTTCTTCGTCCTGGCGGTGCAGCTCTTTGTGACGCTGATCGAGTTCAAGCTGGCGACGCTGGCAGGCTTCGTGCTGATCCCCTTCGGCCTCTTCGGCAAGACGGCCTTCATGGCCGAACGCGTGCTCGGCAACGTCATCTCGTCCGGCATCAAGGTTCTGGTGCTTGCCGTGGTCATCGGCATCGGATCCACGCTCTTTGGCGAATTCACCCAAGGCTTCGGCGGCGAGAACCCCACCATCGACCAGGCGATGGCTATCGTGCTGGCGGCGCTATCGCTGCTTGGCCTCGGCATCTTCGGTCCCGGCATCGCCAACGGGCTCGTCGCGGGTGGACCGCAGCTCGGCGCTGGTGCGGCCGTCGGGACTGGCCTGGCCGCGGGCGGCATCGCAGTTGCAGGTTACGGAGCAGCCAGCCTCGCGGCGCGAGGCGGGACATCCGCAGTCTCGCGAGCGATGTCAGCCGCGCGTGGCGGGACGTCACTCGCTGGCGGCGGCTCGGCCGCTTATAGGCTCGGCGCCGCCGGCCAGTCTGGCGTGGCAGGCGTCGCCTCCGGTTTGGGCGGCATTGCGCGCGCTGGCGCTTCGGCGGCAGCCTCTCCACTCAAGCGCGCCGCCGCAAACGCCGCTCAATCGCTTAAGTCAAACTTCGCCTCTGGCGCGGGTTCGGCCGCTGAAATCACCGGCGGTTCGTCGACCATGGGAACGATCGGCGGCGCCGCTGCTCCAACAGCTGCGGCTGCGTCCGGCGCGGGAAAACCATCCGGCGCTCGAGGACAGCCGGAATGGGCCAGGCGCCTGCATCGCTCCCAACGCCTCGCCCATGGCGTCCAGACCGCCGCTCATGCGGTGCGCGCCGGTGACAGCCATGGGGGCGGAGCTTCGATTTCTCTTTCTGAAGGCGAATGACCCATGAACATCTTCAGGCGCCCCGCCGTCCACTACGGCAAGAGCCCTCGACCGGAGACCCCTTACCAAAAAGCGGAGCAGATCTGGGATGAACGCATCGGCTCCGCACGCGTGCAGGCACGCAACTGGCGCGCCATGGCGTTCGGGTCGCTCATCCTGTCGGCGGGGCTCGCCACTTCACTGGTCTGGCAGTCGGGCCGCGGCACTGTCGTGCCCTGGGTCGTGCAGGTCGACAAGCTCGGCCAGGCTCAAGCGATCGGGCCCGCAACCGCCGACTATAAGCCGACCGATCCGCAGATCGCGTGGCATCTCGCCCGCTTTATCGAGCAGGTACGCTCCATCCCCGCTGACCCGATAATCCTGCGCCAGGACTGGCTGCGCGCCTATGATTGGACCACCGACCAGGGTGCCGCGGCGCTCAACGACTACGCTCGCGCTGCGGATCCTTTCTCCAAGATCGGCAAGCAGCAGGTCGCGGTGGACGTTTCCTCCGTCATCAGAGCCTCGCCGGGCTCCTTTCGTGTCGCCTGGATCGAACACCACTACGAAAACGGTCAGCTTTCAGGCACCGAGCGCTGGACCGCGATCCTGACGATCGTGACGCAGATGCCAAGCGACGCCGAACGTCTTCGCGCCAATCCCCTTGGCATTTACGTCAACGCCATCAACTGGTCGCGGGAGATGAGCCAATGAGCCCGAGATCGCGTCTTGTTGCCGGCACGACTTTCTCGAGATATCTGCTGTCGGCGCTGGTCTCGGGGACGACGCTGGTTGCGGGTTGCGCGACCCCTGCGAAGAAGCCGCCGAAGATCAGCTACGATACCTACGTTCCGCCCTTGCCGCCGGCTCCGGCCGCCGCGACCGACCAAAGGCCGAAACCTCTTCGCGTGCCGCCAGGCTGGGCGCCCGCGCGGGGCGGCGCCATCGGGCAAACGCCGGCAGCTCGTGTCGAGAACGCAAACGTCGCGGCGCGCGTGGAGCCCCGCCGTGAGGGCTACTACAACGCGATTCAGATCTACCCATGGAGTGAAGGAGCGCTCTATCAGGTCTATGCCTCACCTGGCCAGATAACGGACATCGCGCTTGAGCCGGGCGAGAGCCTGACCGGTGATGGTCCGATCGCGGCGGGTGACACCGCGCGCTGGATCATCGGCAACACCGAAAGCGGGTCCGGCATTGCCCGTCGCGTCCACGTCCTGGTGAAACCCTCGCGGGCAGACATCACAACGAACCTTATCATCGCCACGGACCGGCGCAGCTATATGCTTGAGCTACGCTCAGGCGCGAAGCCCTACATGCCCGCCGTTGCGTGGTCCTATCCGGCTCTGAAGGCGAGCCTCCTGCAGACGATCCCCACAACGCCGGTCATACCGGAGGTTAGGGCGCGAAACTATCGCTACGGCCTCACCGGCGACAGCCCGCCCTGGAAGCCGGTGAGCGCCTACGACGATGGCCGCAGGGTCTATATCGAGTTTCCGCGCGGCATCGTGCAAGGCGAGATGCCGCCGATTTTCGTCATCGGTCCGGACGGCGAGGCTGAAATCACCAACAGCCGCGTCTATCAGAACATTCTCATCGTCGACCGCCTTTTTGGTGCGGCCGAACTGCGTCTTGGCGCCGGCAAGCGGCAGCAGACGGTCAGGGTCGTGCGCGTCGATGGAAGAACCGATGGGTTGTGGCGCGGCCTAAGCGACAGCGACGCGTCGAAGCTGCCGAGCGCAGCGCACGAGGGAGCGCTGCAGCCATGAACGAAAAGAATATGGCCGTCGAACCCATGCGGCTTCGTGCCGCCCCCCCTCGTGTGACGCGTCTGTCGCGCAAGGTGCTCGCAGGCATCGGCTTCGTCGCCTCACTCGGTCTAGGCGGCGCGTTGATTTATGCTCTGCAGGACGCCAACACGTTCAAGCAAGGCGAGGAGCTCTACCCTACCTCCAATCGGCCGCCCGCCGACGGGTTGGCAAGACTGCCGCGCGATTATGCAGGCCCGATCCTTGGGCCGCCGCTGCCTGGCGATCTCGGCAGGCCGATCCTCGATGCTCAGAACAAGGGGCAGGCCGTCGAGCCGCCCTCAATCGCAAGCCCCGCGATTGACGAAGCCGAGCAGCGCCGGCGAGCCGAAGAGGAAGCGGCCAGAAACTCGCGCGTGTTCTTCCAGACAGCGCAAGGAGATCGCAGGATCGCCGAAGCGTCCGCTCCTGCTGTTAACGACGTTGCCGGTCAGTACGGTCAACCAAGTGCGCAGGATCGCCAGCTTTCCTTCCTGTCCGCCGCCGCTGACCGGCGGACCGTGGCCCCGGATCACATCACGCCTCCCGCGTCGCCCTATATGCTTCAAGCCGGTGCCGTCATCCCGGCCGCGCTCATTACGGGTATCCGGTCGGACCTTCCCGGGCAGATCAGCGCTCAGGTGACCGAAAATGTCTATGACAGTCCCACCGGCCGCTCGCTGCTCATCCCGCAAGGCACTCGAATTTTTGGGCAGTACGATAGCGGGATCGGCTCCGGGCAGCGCCGGGTGCTGCTTGTCTGGAACAGGCTGATCTTTCCCGACGGACGCTCCATCGTGCTGGAGCGGCAGCCTGGCGCGGACGCTCAGGGCTATGCCGGCCTGGAGGATGCCGTCGACTATCACTGGGGCGAGTTGTTCAAGGCTGCTGCCTTGTCGACCGTTTTAAGCGTTGGCGCGCAGGCCGGTTCTTCCGATCAAGGCAGCGATATCGCGCGTGCTTTGCGAAGCGGCGCTTCCGACAGCGTCAGCCAGGTAGGCCAACAGGTCGTTCAGCGGCAACTCGCTATCGCCCCGACGCTCACGATCCGGCCGGGGTTTCCCGTTCGCGTCCTCGTTACCCGCGACCTTACCCTTGAACCCTACGGAGGCTGATATGGCCAATTTGAGACTCGCAACGATTGCCGACGACAAGCCAGTCAAGATTACGGTGGAACTCCCGGCGCCCCTGCATCGCGATCTGGTGAAATACGCAGAGATCCTCGGGCGCGAGACCGGGCGGCCATCTGCCGATCCATCGCGCTTGATCGCTCCGATGCTTGAACGGTTCATCGCAACCGACCGCGGCTTTGCGAAAGCGAAGAAGGAGCAGGCCTGAACCGAGCTTTCCGACGGCCGCCAACCGGCGAGCGCCTTGAGCCGAGACGACGATAGGAGCTCTCCTGTCGATGGTTACGGCCCAACACGAGGCTCGAACGGCTCGTTCGCTCGCTGCTCGAGGCCTGGACCGATTGGATCCCTGCGCGTCGGGAATGCCGGCTGGTTCGACTGTGTGGGTGGAACCAGAGAAGTTGGAGGAGTGGCGCTATGTCTGGCGCCCGCAGCTGGTCAAGCTCTGCGATAAAGCCACGACATACATCAGCCGGATGGCTGACGGTTGCCGTCTCATCGACAGATGAGCTGCACGACGTGACGGCGCCTAACTGTTGAAGCGCCCGCCGCCGTCGCACGGCAGTCGATATCAAGCCCGGAAGGCGCCGAGCCGAGACATCGACTGCCTGAGAACCGAAAACGCGTTACGCCTGCAATTCAGCCAAACCAGAAATATATCTGAGGAGACAATTCCCATGAAAGCAATCGTTGTAACGGACCAGGCGGAGGGAACGGCCGGCATGACACTGGTGGAGCGGCCCGAACCACAGGCAGCGATAAACGACGTTGTCGTTCAGGTGCACGCGGCGGGCTTCGTCAACACCGAACTGGAGTGGCCTTCGACCTGGTCGGATCGGGGCTTTCGTGACCGGACACCATCGATCCTCGGCCATGAACTGGCGGGTGTGGTTACCGCGCGTGGCTACGGTACCACGGGGCTGTCGATCGGTCAGCGAGTGTTCGGCCTGTCGGACTGGCATCGCGACGGCACGCTCGCCGAGTACGTCGCAATGGAGGCACGCAACCTTGCGCCACTGCCCGGCGATGTCGACTTCACGGTGGGCGCAAGCCTGCCGATCTCGGGCTTGACTGCATGGCAGGGGCTGTTCCAGCACGGCCGCCTTCAGGCGGGGCAGAGCGTGCTTGCGCATGGCGCGGCCGGTGCCGTCGGTTCGATCGTGGCGCAGCTCGCACGGGAAGCCGGAGCCTATGTCATCGGCACCGGACGCGCCGCCGACCGCCAGAAGGCTCTCGACTTCGGTGCAAATGAATTCATCGACCTTGGGAACGACACTCTGGAGGACATCGGCGGCGTCGATCTGGTTTTCGACGTCATCGGCGGCGACATCCAGAAGCGGTCGGCAGCGTTGATCCGGGCCGGAGGAGCGCTTGTGACAGTCGTCGGACCGACGGATGTTCGACCCGCTGACGGCCTGGCGATCGACTTCGTCGTTGAGGCCGATCGCGCCCAGCTGTCCGAGATAGTCCAGCGGATACGAGATGGAAGATTGCGGACCAATATCGGCAAGGTAGCATCTCTCGACGATGCCGTCGCAGCTTTCAATTCGACCGAGCGGCGCGCGGGAAAGACGGTCATCCGCCTTCGTCCGTAATAGCTGGAAAGGGCGCCGAAACTGAGGCCGTCCTGCTCAACCCCGGATGGCAAGGAGAAATCCCTGAAGGCAGGGCCGAAAACCCCGTTTGCAAAGCGGCGCCGCAAACCCTTGAGCGCTTTGAGAGCGATTGCAACAGGTCGTCTTCGTTGGATCAGCCGCTCTCGAACTTTTGGATAACCTCGCGTGCGAGATCGTCCCTCTGATCTTTGTCTCTAAGGGCCAGACGGCGCTCTTTGCAGAGCCTATCAAAGACAGTTTGGAGAAGCGTCAGTTCGGACGGCGTGAAAATGCCGCTGTATCGCGTAAAAACCACGCAGCTTCCTCCCTCAGATGGGCGGAAGCGTGATCTACTCTCCCAAGCGTCCGTGTGCCCCGGCTGGGTGCGGACGACTTTTTCAATCTACACCCCAGGACGAAGCGTTGCGACCCGTTCCTAGTCGAAGAGGGAAGTTACAAAACGACGGCGCGCGGCAAGGGGTCCCGGCTCGGTCACCATCGAAGGCGAGCCCACCGCCGGGCCGGAAGGCACGGCGATCATCAACCTGCGGGCCGGCGTCGATGGCGGCGACACCATCGCACCGATCACCAACACGCTCGACCGAGGCAGCGGCTGCACCAACCAGATCTCGCTCGGCAACCCGCAAGGCTCGGCCGGGGCGGACAGTCGCTAGTTCGAGAGCAGTTTCACCATCGTCAGGCGCATGCGCGCCAGTCTTCGTGCCGAACTATGGAATGCCTCCCGCTCGGCTTCGAGCAGAAATTCAAGCGTCATCATGTCAAGCAGGAATTCATCCACGGCTTCAGCCAGTTCGTGCGACTTGCCTTTGATTTGAGCAAGCAGCGCGCGTGACTCCGCGACCAGGGTTGGCGCCGCCGTCCTCGATCAGCCCCTCAAGCTTACTGAAGCAGTCCAAATCTGAAGTCCCCCTGCGGCGACCCTCAATCGTCGACGAGCCGGAAAGTTCCCAAGCGAAACAAAAGTTCGATGACCGCATCTCGCGAGCAGGAATCGCTCGCCCGGGTGCTCGCGCATGAGGGCGGCTACAGCAATCATCCGACCGATCCGGGCGGCATCACCGTGAAGGGATGACCCAGCTGGTTTATGATGCCTATCGGAAGGGCGAGGGCCAAGCGAGGCCTGGGGGGCACTTCGAGCGACGAGCTCTTCGAAATCTACGAGCGCCAGTGTTGGGACGCTGTGGAGTGCGACCAACTGCCGGCCGGCGTCGACTATGTCGTTTTCGACGACGCGGTGAAATCCGGCCGCATCCGCACTGAGGACGTGTACGACTTCCGGCGTCAACAGTGTGCCAGCCCGTTGATCGAGCCTTCGGTAATAGCCTGGCGGCCGCGCAGGGTGAGACACTGGCCGACCAGAACAGGATTGACAGAACGATGGCGTCAGGCTGCACCATCGGTCTCACACGCCGCCCGAATGCGACGGTACACTAGGCAAGCGCGGCTCTGCCGGTGGGCTTTTTGTTGACAACTAACTTTGATGAAGCCCAGATTTGCGGGGTTTGAGGGATCGACCTATTTAGGGAGGGACTTCATGCCAATTATTGCGAGAGCCAGAGAAGCAGGCATCTTCAGTTCGTCAGAAGTCGCACTACTCGGTCGCGTGTTCGACAGATTGAAAGATGAACATCAGTCCCCCAAGCGACGCGAAGCTCTCGCTTCTCGCGTTCTGGCCAACTACCTGGCGGGGATCAGGGACGAGGCTGAACTGCTGTCCGTTTCAAAACTTCCGCTCGGGCGCTAGACAGTATCCTTACTCTGTGCGGGCGGTGAATTCCCCTCGTCGTTGCACACGAGCTACAGCCCGGTCAGAACTGCATTAGAAAAGCGTTGTGCGGGGTTTCTCGATCCGGCGGACCATCCGGGAAGCGGAGCACAATCCAATTTAGTTTGAGGGAAGAGGGCCCGTTGGCTTCGGTCGGCGGGCTTTTTTCACTTTCGCCTGATCGCACCCGAAACCTTTCCCGCTCACATCCAGATCGGCGCGATTCATGGAGTTTCCGTTGCGTCGCGCAGCAAGAGACGACGAGAAAGACCTGGCTGATCTATTCGTTTGGCGGCTGGTTGAGGAGACGGGGTTTCCAAAGACCAAGCCCGAGAGCTTATCGAGATGATCGGCACTGACTGGGCATCGCTCATGCGAGAAGCGCGCTTCCTGAAGCGAGCGAATTGATCCCTACGGAACATTCCCGTCGCGCCGATGTTGAGTAGCTGCGACGCGTCCCCTCCCGAGCATCCCACGACGTCGCGTCGGGGTTTGGCACTTTCCCGACATGAGCCCGCATCGTTCCCCCCGGTGCGGGCTCTTTCATTGCCGCCCGCGCAATTCCGTCGCGAGCGCCTCAAGGGCTTTCACGTCCTCTGCGTAGGATGCTACCTGTCCAGGATACCGCTCCATCTGCTGGCGATAGAAATTCAGCCACTTCGGCAGGTCCGCAATCGGGAACGTTCCTCGCCAGACGCCTTTCTCCAGCGTGAAGGAGCTGGCAGCCGAACTCGTAAGTCGCTATCGTCTTCATGCCTGCGTCATAGCAAGAGTTGGGAGAGTGTAAGACCCTCGGCAGCGGTCAAGCCCCCCTTCGCCAATGCTCGGCGGGGAACCATGCCGGGCGCTAGATGTTCCCCTTGTGACTTGGTTGGCGAGGTACAGACATGGCGGCGCCTTGCAGATTCCAGCTCATCAGATTGAATTCGATCTTCCCCAAGCCGACGACATTCGCATCAACGATCCGGCGCTAATCACGCGGGTGGCGGCGATGCAATCGAGCTCCAGTGACGTTCGGCTTTCCGCTCTCCGGACCGAAGGAGGGCCGGTATTTAACTGCCGCTCCGAAGGCCGCCGTTTCGCCGACAGCAAACGCTGCCTCATGCCAGCGCCGTTTTTCGAGTTCACGGGCACGAAATAGGCAAGTGGTCGCTCTTCAACCTCAGGCAAAGCAGCTATGATTAGGCGAGGGGAGACCTTGATGAAAAAGCAATTCACGCTCGTCCTCCCCGCCACGGGAGGGATGGCCGTCCCGCATGGCCCGTGCAGTGCCGGCTGCCGAAGCACGAAGTCCCCCTTCGCGGCAGCCGGCGCGCCCTCATGCAGCTTGCTCGGCAGTCAGTCCCAGCTTCTTGATAAGCCATGGCATTGTCAGGCCCTGGACGAAGATCGAGAATGCCACCGCGGCAAACGCCGTGACAATGATATCCCCACGCTCGGCTATGTCCTGTGGCAGCGCAAGGGACAGGGCAAGCGCGAGCGCGCCGCGCAGGCCGCCCCAAACGAGGACATGCTGGTACTTGAGATCCACCTTCAGCGAAGTCGGCTTGAGGAGCGCGCAGAGCGGGTAGATGGCCAGTATCCGGCCGAGCAGTACGAGTACGACGGCGACCGCCGAGCTACCCGCAAAGATCCCGAGCGGCTGGTGCGCCTCATGGCCGCCAATCAGGATGAACACGATCGAGTTGGCGAGGAAGGCGGCATAGCCCCAGAATGCCAGCACGTGGCTTCGCGCGTTGGCCGATATGGCGCCTTTCCAGCCCACATTGCCAACCAGAAGCCCGGAGGTGAGCGTTGCAAGAACGCCCGACATGCCGAATTTCTCGGCGATTAGAAATGACCCATAGGCCGCGATCGTCGTTAGCGTAATTTCCACCAGATGGTCCTCCGTCCGCCCCGCGATGAGAAGGAGCACCGCTGCGACGGCCGCACCGATCGCGATGCCGCCCGCGACAATCCAGACGAAGGAAGAGGCGATGGCCACGGGCGTGGCGCTTGCGCCTGATGCGATCGCAATCAGGATGGCAAAACCGACGGCCGCCGCGCCATCGTTGAGCAGGCTTTCGGATTCGACCAGAAGCCCAAGCCGCGGCTGCACCTTCATCGCCTTGAAGGCAGCCAACACCGAGACCGGATCCGTCGCCGCGATCAGCACGCCAAAGAGGCTTGCGCCAATCCAGCTCCATCCGAGCAGCCAATGCATCCCGAGTGCTACAACAGCAGCAGCGATCGCCACTCCCGGAAAGGCAAGCAAAGCAGTCACCGGCAGGTTGACGCGGAAATGGCGCCATTCGATTTCAAGCGCCGCCTGGAAAATCAGCGGCGGCAGAAATACCGTGAAGATCAGGTCCCGGCTGAGTGGCAGCTCGGTTCCACCCGGGACAAAGCCGAGCGCTATGCCGGCAGCTACCAGCCCGACGCTGTAGGGAAGGCGCAGCCGGCTCGAGATCATCGCGACAAGCGAGGCCGTCAGGAGTATGAGCCCGAGCGTTGGAATGGAGAGTTCGTCCATTCCGGATTATGGCTAGGTGGGAATGGATTCGGCAAGCAAAAGCCGTTGTCACCAACAAGCGCGGTCGTGGATGGGCGCCAGCTGTGGACACGAGAGCGTGGACAGGCCAGAAAGGTCTCGACCGATTTCGCCGTCGAGGACGGCTTAACCTGCCGTCTGATGACGCGACACCGACGTCGGCGAATGCAGCCGGGTACCGGTGCCTTCGCACGCACGGCGCCTCCAAGACGGCAAGTGCCGCCGTCGGCTTCCTGCCCGCCCGGCGGAGGTAGGGCGTTATGCGTGCGTGCAGCCAAACGCTCCCCTGGCCGCAGGAGACGGTCTATCGCAACGCCGTTGGTCTTCTTGGTGCGAGCGCAACGTCGAAGTAACCTGGCAGTTGCTGGCGCGCGTCGCGGATCGAAGCCGTCTTGTCCGGATCGGCCGGCAGAAGGACGACCACTCGTGCTTGGCGCCTCGGGAAGAGCGGTCTGCCGCCGACGAGGAAAATCAGGGCGACGCCACATATTAGCAACATAGCGGCGAACGTGTTTGCAATGATCTCGCCCAGCCGCATCCCGACCCGCCTCACTCTTGCTCCAGCCGGGGTTGTCGACGAGCCGGCTCCACGTTGATACCGTCGAGCAGCGGATTCTATTTCAGCTTGCTACACCGACGAGCGTCGGCTCGCGCTTCCAAATATTTTCGTTGTCGCCTGGAATAGTTTCCGGCCAGCCTTGGTAATTGGTGCAAGGAGGGGGAGCACAAGACCTGTCCAAGCCAATATCGGACACGGGAGCGGCGCAAGCATCTGAGGATACATGGCACCCAGATCTTGGAACCGGGAGGAGCACGCTCCCAGTCGGCCCAGCGGAAGCTGTCCCTGCCCGCTGGGCCGTCTACCTGTCAGCGAGATGCAAAGTGGAGATCCTGAAGTGACGCAAAAGAGTATATCTTTGGTGATATGAAGACCAGGTTGGACGTCATACCGCACCTCGAGGATCTTTGGCGTTACGGTCGCGTCCTCACCGGCAACGATTCTGACGCGGACGATTTGGTCCAGGAGGCGCTTGCCCGCGCACTGACGATGGCCGCCAGCTACGACACCTCACGTCCCTTGCTGCCCTGGCTCATCACCATCGTCCGCAACACGTTCCTCACGAATGCCAGCCGGGCCGTTGCCACCCGGCAGCGCATGGCGTCCATTGCAGATGTAGCGGAGTCGGCCTTGCCGCCCTCGCAGGAGCATTCGGCTGAACTCGCGAAGGTGCAAAGGGCGTTGACGCGAATGCCGGCCGAGCAAGCCGAGATATTGCATCTGGTCGCGGTGCTGGGTTTCACATATTCAGAGACCGCCAATCTTTTGGGTGTGCCGGCAGGGACCGTGATGTCGCGCCTCAGCCGCGCCCGAGCGGCGCTGAAGCACAACCTGGAAGACAAAGACGGCGGGTCTTCCCGTCTCAAGATCGTGGGAGGGCGCGATGCGGCCTACTGATGGGATTTCCGAAGAGGATATCGGTCGTCTTCTGGATGGTGAGCTTTCCGCGTCGCAGAGATCGGAGCTGCAAGCCCGCCTCGCACGTGAGCCGGAGCTGGCGGCGGAGGTCTTTGCTCATGCACAACGCATGGAGGCGTTGCGCGCCTCACAGCCACAGCGGCTGTTTCCGCCTGCCGCGAGCGTGGAGAAGGCGAAGCGCCTGGAGAGTGCGTTTCGCCGCGGAAAGATGTTTGCCCTACTGAGGCTCCAAGTCGCCGCCGTGTTGCTGGTTGCGATCGGCTGGGGCGCGAACTCTTTGACCGTGCCGCTCCGCCAAGGCGGCAAGACGGCTGATGAGACCTTCATTTTGGCCGCGCGAGACGCGTTGCGGGTCGCGCAACTGAATGCGGGCCCGGACAGAGGCGTCGAGCCGAAGCAGGACAAGATCGAACGACTGGTTGGCGCCGTCAACGTCAGCATGCCGACCCTGCCGTCGGTGTGGGTGGTGAGGGATGTTCAGGTGCAGCCGTGGAACGGGAAACAAAGCCTCGTCGTCACGGCCGATACGCCAAGCGTTGGTCGCATCACGCTGGTGGCAGCCCCGATGAATGGCGAGGACGCAGTGCCTCCCACCCCGGCGACGGACGGCCGCGTGCCAACGGTCTACTGGCAATCTGGAGGCACCGCCTATGCCTTGATGGGATCCGCTGCGCCGGACCGGCTTGAAGTGGAAGCAAAGCAGATTGAAGTCGCCACGCGCAGGAATGTTGCCCCGAAGACAAGAGGTTGATCGTCGCCTAACATTTGACCCGCGTTCCAGTCCTACCGATCGGCTGCCGCCGCTGCCTCAGTCTCGATGCGTCGCTCTCGACAAGATCCGAAAGAAGCTCGTGTGATGAACGTTTTGTCGTTCGAGAGAAGATATTATCCCTCAAAATGTCCGATCTGCGCTGGAGCCGGCTTGGAGGCAGATATCGCGCTGCGCAAGGTCGAGTTCCAATGCGCTTCTTGCGGCCCCTTTGAAATCACTTCGCCAGCGCGCACCGCAATGAAAGGGCTCTCCGAGGAGAACCGAAGGATGTGGCTGTCGCAGGCTCGGCAACAGAATTCGACAATCCCGGTCCTTGCCTGTGCAAACGAAACGCTGTCGCGGGGTGGATCGTGAATCCGCCCCGCGACAGTGCGGAAGTGCGCGCCCGCGTGGGCACTTTCCTTGTGGGGTGGTGCCGGGCCGTTCGAGATGTTGTTGTGTCCGATTGAACTACCGAAGGTATCTGGCTTGAGTGCAGCAAACGCGATCCGCAAGCTTGAAGACTACGAGGAAGTTGGGCTCATCGGGTATCCCTGCGATGGAGATTACATCGCGGTGGTTGGCGCCAAGGCCCGTGAAGACTGGCTGCTCGGAGGCGAGCTTTGCGGCTTGAACGGTGCTGTTATTGCCGAACAGGCAGCGGCGCTGCCACGCTATTATCCGCAAGGCTGCCGCCTCGTGCTCGCCACGATCAGGAAGGACTGGGTTGTCGCCATCCGGAGTTACGATGACACTCAGGCCAACGAGCGGCCGGAGTTGCCGTCATGACCACCGGATCAGACGCCCGAGATGCGCTCGCCCTTGATGCGCCTTCCGAGATCCGCGCCGCGGCAATGCTGCGAGAATCCGGGTCGATGTCGTTCGACGCCGGCGTCGAAGCGGCGTTGGTCGCAGCCGCCGCTGAAATGAGGGTCGCAAAATCGGAGATCGTCCGCCTTGCTGTTCGTGAATGGCTGGCGGGCGCCAGCGCGGAACCGGCTGCTGACCACGCCGGGACATTCCCGAGGATTGAGAGCTGATGCCGAGGTCTGAGGAGTCTCTGAACGGTCGGTCCGCGTTGAACTTGTATGAGCCGATCAATGTTCTCAAGCCGGTCGCACCGGACGTGTGGATCGTGGATGGACCGCGGATAGACTTTGACCTCGGCTTGATGAAATTTCCCTTCAGTACCCGCATGACGGTTATGCGGCTCCGCAATGGCGATCTGGCGCTCCACTCGCCGGTACCTCTGACCCCGGCGCTGCGATCCGCCGTCGATGTGCTCGGCCCGGTCCGTTTTCTGATTGCTCCGAACTCATTGCACTACCGGTGGGTGCCGGACTGGAAGGCCGCCATTCCCAGCGCCGAAGTTCTGGCCGTGCGCCGTTTGCAGAAGCGGGCGAAACGTCCGATAGCCGTGGACCGGCTTCTGGTCGGGCGGCACTCGCCATGGCCTGGCGAAGTCGACGTTTTGGTGGTTCGCGGCGCCGTGCTCACCGAAGCTGTTTTGTTCCACCGCGCCACGCGAACCCTGATCCTCACCGACCTGATCGAGAACTTCGAGCCAAAGCGGGTGCACAGCTGGTTCTTGAGACTGCTCGTAAGACTCGCAGGCGCCGCCGACCCGGACGGCAAGGCACCCATCGACATGCGGCTGAGCTTCTTCCGACGCCGCAGGGCGCTGCGCATGGCAGTGCAAGAGATGCTCGCCTGGCATCCGGAGCGTGTCATCATCTCGCATGGCCGATGGTATGACAAAGACGGCACTGCCGAGTTGAGGCGGGCGTTCCGCTGGGTGCTGTGAGGCTTTACGTCATTTGATTGGAAGTGAGACGCGGGCGCTGGCTGGTAGAAAATCACGCTGTTGTTGACTGCCGCGCCGACAGCCTTCGGCGCCATCGACGCCGTTCCTCGAAGCCCGGGTTGGTGCGGGCTTTCGATCGCTCGTGCGCAACTATATTGCCCCTGGCGGCTAAGGTTTGACTGCATCGTCAGCACCATCCAGCCTGCGCCTCCGGATCGCCTCGGCCACGAACACGCGATAGCGCGTGATAGAGCGGCTCGCGTGAGACGAGGCGAGCCGTGCCGTAGCCCAACATCGCCGCGCACATCAGGGCAATGACGTTGTCGTGGTTGCCGGTCATTTCGAGGATGATGACGAAAGCCGTCATTGGTGCCTGCACCACGCCGGCGAAATAGCCAGCCATGCCGAGCAGGGCCGCGATGCCCGTACCGGTGCCCAGGACCAGTCCGAGTGTGCTGCCGATCCCTGCTCCGACCGCAAGCGACGGCGCGAAGATGCCTCCCGGATACCGGACATCATCGACAGGACGCCGGCCGCGAATTTCTCCAGGAAGAAGAATGCAGGCAAAGGGGTTCCCTCGATAGCCACGCGGGCCTGCGTGTAGCCAGTGCCGAAGGTGAGTCCGCCCGATGCGATTCCTGTTACCGCCACAGCAAGCCCGCAAACACCTGCCACGACCAGTGTTCGCCAGAGAGGTTGCAGCGCGTTCCAGCGCCGGATCCGGCGTGTGGCCGTCAAAGCAAGCAGCGAAAACAGCGCGCCGAAGCCACCGCCGATGACACCACAGGCGATCACCAACGGCCAGTCGGCGGCGAATGCCACCGTGTCCTTGGCGATGCCAAAATAGCTGTAGTTGCCGACGAGGCCGAGTGAGGCAAGGCCGGCGAGTATCACCGCGGTAAGCACAAGTCCGTTGGTACGCGCCTCGTAGGTCCGCCCCATCTCCTCTATGGCAAACACGATGCCGGCAAGTGGTGTATTGAAGGCCGCGGCAATGCCTGCGGCCGATCCGGCCAGGATGAGGCCGCGTGCCTGTGCCATGCCACCCCAGCGCGCAGCTTGCAGCATCAGCGAGGCGCCAACCTGTACCGTCGGCCCCTCTCGTCCGATCGAGGCCCCGCAGAACAGACCTATCACCGTAAGCGCGATCTTGCCGGCTGCCAGCCGCAGCGACAGGATACGGCTGCGATCGTGTTCGTCGCGCAAGTGCCGGGCGGCGATCGCCTGCGGGATGCCACTGCCTTGCGAGCCCGGGAAGAATACATGCGCCAACCAGGCGCAGAGCACGAAGCCGAGCGGCGTCATCACCAACGGCAGGTAAGAGCGCCAGCCGGTGTCCCTGCCGACAAGAGCACGAAACAGCCCCTGTGCCTGATCTGCGAGTGCCGCGAACAGCACGCTGATCAATCCGATCGAGATGGCTCCAGCCCAGAAGACAAGCCGCGGTTGCCAGATGCGACGCGAGGTCCACTTTGCCCGCGAGCGCCGCAGCATGGGGTATTTTCGTGAGATGCCTGCCATGCCTGTCCTCGTGGGAAAACCTGCCCTAACACAGGCACGGCGCTGATCAAATCGGCCGAGCCGAACTAGCGGACCAAAGAAGGGAAACGAGGATCAAATACCCGTCTCAGCAGCTGGGCTCTTGGAGGCAGTCGTCCGCGTGAGTTACCCATGCCGGGCACCGACCAGAGCAGCGGCAACCTGCCTTCCGAGAAGTGGAGGCTTGCAGCCCGATCTACCGCCAGGCAACGGCTTGGGAGTCGCTTTCCAAGAGAGATGTTCGGTGCTGGCGGAGCTAGGACCGGCTAACGCCAGTGATAGTCGGGGAGGTGCAGTGCGTCAGTAATTTCTTTTCCGACCACCAGACGCGCCAGGCCGGGTATTATAAATGCATTTGTCACCAGATTGCGGAACAAAAGTCCGAGCCGCGTTCTGGGCGCCAGGGCGCTGGCGAATCTCGCTGCTCCGTGCTGCTTGGTCCGTATGTAGTTCCGTAGAAGCGCTTCGTAGCTGCCGAAAGCCTCTTCATGTCGAGCATCGGCTTTTAAGAGCTCCCCTGCCAGGACGTAGGCGGAAATCATGGCCAGGGCCGAACCCTGTCCGGCTAGCAGGGAAACGCAAAATGCGGCATCGCCGGTCAACGCTACGCGACCTTTGGACCATCTGCTCATCGCGATCTGGCTGACGCTGTCGAAGTAGAGCTCATCGGTATGGCCCAGTTCCTCCAGGAGGCGAGGGCATTCCCATCCGCCGTCGGCATACTCGTTGCGCAGCATCTCCTTTTGCAGGTCCAGGGCCCTTGGCAGAGGACTCTCACCAACAGTGAAGACGAACAGGAAAAGGGTGCGGTTGCCATGCAGCGTAAAACGGCCGAGCATCCGCCCCGGCAGGCCGTACATCAAATACAGATCTTCATCGCGCGGCCGGTAACCCTCGACCTCGAACGCCGCGACGGCGTAGCCGAGTTTCCTCTCAAACTGGTGCTGGGGCCCGAACGCGAGCCGCCGAACGCCTGAATGCAAGCCATCGGCGCCGACTATCAGGGAGTAGTCGCGTTCGCCTCCACGTTTCAATTGCGCCCGAACACCGTCCGAGTTTTGTTCGAGCCCGACGATCTCATCGCCGAAAATGACCTCGGTGGTGTCTTTGATCTTTTCGAAGAGCAATCGCGAGAGATCGCTGCGTGCGATGGTCACGTAGCGGCCGTTTGTCAGCTCGCTGAGGACGTCTGTGCCAAAGCCTGCGACACGCTTGCCGTTCTCACCCACGATGCGCATTTCGCGCACGTGATATCCTATGCGATTGATCTCTGCCTCAAGGCCCATCCACGAGGCGATGTCATAGCCAAGACCCCAAAAATCAATGACATACCCCCCGGTGCGCAGTTGGGGCGCCTGTTCGATCAGCGTCGGCCGGAATCCGGCGGCTGCAAGCCAAAAGGCCAGTGCCGGTCCGGCAATTCCTCCACCTGAAATCAACACCGTTCGGTCCGCCACGTAGAGTCACCAATCTAGAGCACTTCACCGGGGTAGACGCCCCACAGCCCCGCTTGTTTGATAAAGCCCATTGAGGGACCGGCCGCGACCGCGCACCACTGTCCGTCGCACCAGCTCAGCCTGAGCTCAACGCGAGGCTCGAGCCAAGCAACGATGGCGCTGTCCGCCGCCGGCTTCGCATACAAAGCGAGGCGATCTTTTGACCAGGGAGCGACGATGCCAGTTCTGCGTCCTGACAGGAGCGAGTGATGGATCCAGCCGGAGCTTCCGTCCCAATCTCTCACCCGGCGCCAATTGCCGTACTCCTGATAGATCTCCAGGGGGATGCCACGTCGTTTGAAGACCCATTTGATGCTATAGCCCACACCTGGCCCAACACGCAGATTGGCGGAGGAAGCCTTTAGCGAGACAAAACGAGGCAGGGGAAACGAGCCAGCTTCTGCTCGGCCCCCCGTGGCGTTGGCCGACGCTGCGACCAACAGAATAGCAAGGGTGACACGGACGAAACCAAGCCGCCCGCGAGGTCTAATTTGCCGTCTGGCCGGCAGGAAGCCGAACGGAGCTCCGCGTTTTGCCATGGCGACGCGCAACTTACTCGACGAGCATATGGGCCTCTCGAGCCGCGTCGACCAAGGCGTCCCTGGCGACGTCAGCCGCGATACCACCGTTCATCGCTTGCCGGCAAGCCCTGAGCGCCGCCATATGCTTCGGGCTTCCCGCACTTCGCCAGTGGTTGGAAAGGAGGTCGACGGCCTGCCTGGCATTGGAAAGGTTGTTGATCTCACCGGACACGCCGGTGGCCACTGGCACGGGCCTTGAAAACCACGCTTCATACATGGCTGCGCCTCCGTCGCGAGTTGCGCCCGGCGACAAACGTCCGCCGGGCGAAACCAAACTCATCAGCTCTTGGTGTTCTCCTGAGCCACGCCGTTCGTCGGGATAGTGTCCATCGCTGACAGTTTATCGGCACACAGATCCGCCGCACCCGGCACATCGCTCCTTATCCCGGCCAGTTTCACCCATCCGCCGTCGCTGATGAAGCTGTCTCGCTGATAAGAAGAGGTTTCCTTCAGCTTGGCGAGGTTGTCGCTGGCATCGGAGGCTGTAATGAATTTCTGGACGCAGAGATTAGCTGCCAGCTCGGCCTTTGCCTTGAGGGCGGATGTCTTGGCCATCTCGGCTGCCGTTCCAGCCGTCGTCCAGCCTCCGGCCGTGAAGCCGATGATCATCGTCAGCACAACGGCACACACGACCGTCCAGAACCACAGGGTCTTGGACGGTCGGTAAGCGTCGAAGCGTTGTGAAAGCGGTTGTTCCATAGTTTCCTCCCTTTGAGACGCCTGTGTTTCAGGTTGGTTTCCAGCGCCCGGGTGGACGCTGATCATGTGGCGATCGGCCTAGCGACCGACATGGTGAGGTCTTCTTGGCGGGGGCGACCCAGATCAAGAGGCGGGGCAGGGGGATGCCGGGTCCGAGTGGCAGAACTTTCGATCTCGAGCGCGTCGATGGAGATCCTCGTGGGTTCGTGTCCCACATTGCAGCGCCAGAAACGCTATGCCTGAGCACCTGAAAATTGCACAAAGTGGCGAGCACGGACAAACTTCACCTCATTGCCGCATATACCGAGCTCGATCCGAAACTATTCCATGCCGCCGCGATTATGTGAGACTCCGCAACATCGCTGTTCCGGAAGGTACCGTTCGCTATTCGCCGGCCCGGAAGCCGTCCAGGCCTTCATGTCGGCCTCGGCGTCTGCGATCAGGCCCGGCGCTCTCCTTGCAAAAGATTTTCAAGAAAACGTCGTCAGGCCGGGAATAGTTCGCCCGCCTGCCTGGTAAGTCGAACAGCAAGGGCGAACCTTCGGCCTGTCCGACAAACCCAGCATGCCTGTCGGAGGAGGTACCGGGGGTAACGGACCGAGCCATGACGGCGAGCGCTTTGCGTTCGGAACGACGCTCCCGTCAGCCCAGCGGTTGTTGTCTCCATGCAACCGCTGGGCCGCTAGAGGGTGCGCAAGTGTACGACAGAACTTAATCCTAAAAAAGCGGTGCCCGCGAATGAACGTTTTGCCGTTTGACAAAGGCCGTAAATATTATCCATCAACTTGCCCGATTTGTGAGGGAGCCACCCTGGAAGCCGATCTGCCGCACCGGCAGGCAGAGTTCCAATGCGCCTTTTGCGGCGCGTACGAGATCACCCCCGCGGCGCGCTCCGCCATGAGAGGTCTTGCTCAGGAGCATAGAGCCGTATCGCTGTCTCAAGCCCGGCAACAAGCCGGAGCCACGCGACAACTTGCGCTCGTGGCTTGCGCCAACGAGTCGTCGATGCCTCGGTCGAGCAGCTCTCGATGACCCACCAGGTGTGTTCGAGGAAGTGCGACCGCGCGGGCACTTCCTTGCGGCCCGGCACCCGTTGGGGTGGTGCCGGGTCGCCCACGACAGGCGCGGGATCTTGCCACCCATAGATTTGAAATCGATGTCCTTCGGAGAGATGTAAACGAACATGCGCGAACTGGAAGAATATGAGCAGATAGGCTTGATGGGTTACCCGGCCGACGGGGACTACATTGCCGTCGTGGGCGACAGGATTGGCCAGAATTGGTTGCTCGGGGTGCGTTATGCGGAATTGATGGTGCAACCATAGAAGATCAGGCGGCGGCATTACCGAAATACCATCCGAACGGCCGGCTCGTGGTGGCTACTGTCCGAGGCAGCCGTCTCGTCGACGTTCGGGACTATTGAATGGAATTACAGCAGGAAGGAGAATTTCCGCTCTCATCGGATCGGTCCAGGCCTGTGGATAGACAGCTGGCCTGCTTCTCCAAAGAACACCACGGCAAAAGCTCGGGCCTGGTTGGGAAACTCGCGTTACGCGACCTGCGAGCGAATTGGTTTTCCGCTACTTGCGCGGACAGCTCCCATCAAACCCCGAGGTAGCGTTGCAGGAGTTCGGGCCTGGCCTTGACCTCGGCTGCCGTCCATTCCTGGGCGATGTGCCCGTTGTTGATGATATAAACGCGCTGTGCAAGCGCCAGCGTTGCGGCAAGATTCTGTTCCACCAGGACCATGGTCCGCCCGGCCTCGGCAAGTTCGCGACAAGCTTTGACGAGATCCTGGACGATCACCGGCGCAAGCCCTTCGAACGGCTCGTCGAGCAGTATGATCTTGGGGTCACGTACGAGCGCGCGGGCAATCGCCAGCATCTGCTGTTCGCCGCCGGAGAGGTCAGTCCCGCGGCTGGCGCGCCGCTCTTTCAGACGCGGAAACATCTCGTAAATTCTCTCGAGGGGCCACCTGTTCTCGGCTGTCAGGCCGGCGAGGATCAGGTTCTCCTCAACATTCAGGCTGCCGAAAATGCGCCGCTCCTCGTGCACCAGCTGCATACCGATCCGGGCGATGCTGTGCGCCTTTTTGCCCGCCAGTTCCTCGCCGCCGAGCTTGAGGCTGCCTGAACGCGGCGCGACGATACCCATCAGACTCTTGAGGGTCGTGGACTTTCCGGCGCCGTTGCGGCCGAGAAGCGCGACAACCTCGTTCTTCTCCACGCGTAGCGATACGTCGAACAGAATATGGCTGTCCCCGTAGTAGCTATTCAGTCCTTTGACTTCGAGAAGGCTCATGCCATCTCTCCGTGGACGCCGCCGAGATAGGCTTCCTGAACCTGGGGATTGAACTTAATCTCTTGGGGCGTGCCATGAACGAGCACGCGGCCCTCTTGCAGAACAGTGACCGTTTCGACCAGTTCGAACAGGGAATCTACGTCATGATCGATGATGATCATCGTGCGACCGCGCGCGATCGACTTCAACAGGGCCACCGTCTCGATGCGTTCGCTCGGGCTCATGCCGGCAAGCGGCTCGTCCAGCAACAGCAGGCTCGGCGAGGTCGCGAGCGCTAGCCCGATCTCCAGCCGCCGCTTCTCGCCATAGGCGAGATCCGAAACCGGCGTGTCCAGGCGGTGCATCAGGTTCACCAGAGCCAGCGTGCGCTCCACCTGCTCGGCAAGGCCAGGGATTTTGTGGATGTTGCGGAAAAGGTCCAGTCTGAATTTGCCTCGGATTTCGCCGAGTGCAGCAATCGTGAGGTTTTGACCGACGGTCAGCCGATCGAAGAGCTGGTTGATCTGATAGCTTTTGGTCAGTCCGAGTTGGCAGACGTCCGTCACGCTCATGCCGGTAATGTCACGATCCTCGAACATGATCTTGCCCGAGCTTGGCGGGACCTCACAGGTAAGCATCTTGAAGAACGTGCTTTTACCGGCGCCGTTGGGACCGATGATACCGCGGATTTCCCCATGATTGACCGTGAAATCGATATCGCTATTGGCCATCAGACCACCGTAGCGCTTGCTCAAACCCGTAGCCCGAAGGATAGGGCTGGAAGCGCTGTGCGTCGGACGGGGTGGCGGCAGCAACGCCTCGGTGGCAACCGGCGTGATCACCGGGGCGGCCATCGGCTTCTCGGCCGGTTCCGTCGCGTTCCTTGCGCCTTTAGCCATGCGGTAGAGATCCGCAATGGCGCCGACGATGCCGCGCCTCAGAAAAACGACAAGCAGCACGAACACGATGCCGAGAACCAGCTTCCATGTCGCGCCTAGGTGTAGTGTGTTCTGGAAGAAATCGCTGAGGAAAAGCCACACCGTCGCGCCGATCAGCGGCCCGAACAACGACCCGGCTCCGCCTATTGCAGTTTGCATGACGAGTTGGCCTGAAGTGTCGAACATGAAAGCGTCCGGCGGCATGAATCCCTGCATCACGCCAAGCAGTCCGCCGGCAAAGCCGGCGTAGATCGCGGCTGCCACGAAGGCAGTGTGCTTATAGGCGTGGATGTTGTGGCCGAGTGCCGCCGCACGCAGCGGATTGTCGCGGATGGCAGAAAGGATCGCCCCAACCGGCGAACGCACGATGCGAAGCGCTACCACCAGGCCGACGAAATACCAGAACGCCAGGAAAACGTACATGGCCCTGTCGGAATGGAACGTCAGCGTGGTGAACCCAAGAAATACACTCGGCGTCGGCACGCCCGGCAGGCCATTCTCGCCTCCGGTGTAGCGAGACAGCGGGTTGAATTCGACGAAAAAGAAAACTTCCGAAATCGCCACAGTGATCATGGCGAAATAGATGCCTGTCCGCCTGAGCGCGACAAGCCCAACAAGGTAGCCGACCAGGCCGGCGACGATGGCGCCTAAGATGATTGCGCCCATGACGTAAGGAAAGTCCAGTTCGGTCAACAGATAGGCAGCGAACATGCCGCCGGTACCGAAGAAGGCGGACTGACCGAAGGAAAGCAGGCCAGTGTAGCCGAAAAGGATGTCGAATCCGAGCCCGAACAGCCCCCAGATCAGGATGCGATTGATGGTTGTCGGTGCGAAGCCGAGGTGCGGCAGGATGAAGGGTGCGGCGATCAACGCGATCGCTGTCAGCACCTCGACGACGAGAAAGGGATGCTTCTGGTTCATCAGCGGACCGCGTTCACTCGCGCCCTGCCGCGCCAAGCAGTCCGTAAGGACGCCATACCAGCACGACGGTCATCGCCACGAAAAGCATGACATACGCATAGCCAGGGTTGAACATCGAGGTGATGGAGATGATCTCGCCGGCGATGATGCCGCCCAGCACCGCACCCGGGAACGATCCGACACCGCCGATGACGACGACGACGAAGGTCTGTACCAGGATTGCCTCGCCAACGTCCGGCGCGATCGACACCACCGGCGCATTGACGATGCCGGCGAAGCCAGCCGCCATGGCGCCAATGCCGAACACCAGCATGAACACCTTGTAGACGTCGATCCCCAGCGATCCGACCATGACGGAGTCCTCTATGCCGGCACGCACGATCATGCCGAGGCGGGTGCGGTAGAGGACGAGATAGAGCGCCAGCAGCGCCACCGTGACAATGCCGAGCGAGGCGAGGCGATAGGTCGGATAAACCATGAAACCGAGATTGGTGATGCCCTGGAACAGCGCCGGCGGCGGCACCGTCTTCGACAGGCTGCCGAAGAAGAAGCGTACCGTCTCGACGAAGACGATGCCGAGACCGAAGGTAACCAGGATCTGATCCTCCTGCGGACGCGAGTAGAAATAGCGAATGATCAGCCTCTCCATCAGCACGCCGACCAGCATGACGAAAAGCGAGCCGGCGATCAGCGCGACGATGAAAGAGCCTGTGTAGTCATAGGCCACCCAGCCGGCATATCCGCCGAGCATGAACATCGCACCATGCGCCAGGTTCAGGACGCCGAGGGTGCCGTAGATGATCGTCAGGCCGGACGAAATCAGCGCCAGCAGCCCGCCAAGCACCAGACCGTTGAAGCATTGCGATAGGAAATTAGCCCAATTGATCACGCTGCCGCCCGAAGTGAGGTTGACACCTACATCGCCGACGTTCACGCCACGCTTGATGCTTGCATTGCCGATGTTGCATTGCCGCCGCTGGAACGCATTCGCTCCTTCTTCCGGCAGGTGGAGCAGAGCTATCGGCAGGAAGGCTATCTGGGCTGCCTCATGGGCGGGCTCGGACAGGAGCTCTCAGGCATCAGTGACGTCTTCAGGGAGAAGATTGAATGGTGCTTCTCCTCGATTGCACAAAGGCTCCAGCTCTGCCTCGATGCGGCCAAGGAAGAGGGCGCCATCGCGCCCGACGTCGACACAGCAAGGATGGCGGATCTCCTGGTGGATTGCTGGGAGGGGGCCGCGCTTCGCAGCCGCCTAAGGAAAAGCCCCGAGCCACTTGCAGCAATGCTGGATTTTTACTTGCGCTCGGTTTGATATTCATTTGGGAGCTGTGCGAACCGGCCGCTACGTTGGCTCATCTGCCGTAACGATTTCTTAAAGCGGATCCATGGGCAGAGCACGTGTGCCCACCAAGAATGTCGACGCACTTTTCGGCCGCAGCTCCGCAGATCGGCGCTGTGAGTTTGGTTTTCACGTTCGCCGCGACCGGACGAGCCGGGCGTCGCAAAGGGGTGAAATCGACGCAGAGCAAGTCGCCGCAAAAAACGAGGAGATGTCGAAAAATCGCAGTGAAGAGGTCAAATCCAAGACGGCTTCCGTCGCAGCACAATGGTCCTCATACCCGCAGGACAAACTGGAGAGTCCAGTGAAGCCAGACACTTCCCAGGTCTGAGATGGCGTGACGCACACTGCCATGGCAGACCGCGAGCCGCCGGGGCAGCGACCGGTCATTGATTTCCTATTTCACCGATCCGCTGTGTCGCCGTAGCTGGGCTCAAGGGCCCAGCTACGGCGACTGCGTTACGGGTTTCGGGGCAAGGTAGCCTTGCGGCTGCGGATGGGCGGCATGATTGGCATCCATCGGCCGATCCAGATGGCGCCGCTATGGGTCCAGGCCAGCGCGGTGACCGGAATGCCCGTCGAGCCGATGATCTGGGCAAACGACCCGCCCGCCTCTTCATGGCCTGCTTGCCTTGCGGTCAACGCCGCGGGGCTGCAGTCGCCCGCCGCCGGCGATCTTTATCTCCGTCAGGTCCGGCGAGCACTGATGCTCGAAGGGCGCAATGTTGCGCGCAACGAAGTGCTGGTCGAACTTGCCGGTGAGCTTGCCAAAGCTCGCCCCGACTTCGATAGCGCCCGCTTCGTGGATGAATTACCGGTCCCGAAGCGAAGGCGGCACTTCAACAAGATGGGCGTGAAGCCAGATTCGCGGCGTGGGGCGGTTTCTCTGCCTCTGCTTGTGCCGCCCTCATACAAATCCGGTTTGGATTGTTGGCTGGCTGCCCTGGCAGGCGCTGCTGGAACGAGTGCGCGACTACGCGCCCGAACTCGGTCCGGAGCGGATGCCACCTGGCCGCGAGGCCTATGCATCCTGTTGGGGCGGGGTTGTCGAGCGAGAGGTTGAAGTGGCTTTCGGTGGATCGCACGATGAAACCTCGCTCAACGGCGGGATCGTCAGGCTCCGGCTAGTCCGCGCCCGCAGATGCATCCCGGCCGACCGCGGAGCCTGGACGCCGCTCGGGGGCGCGCCTTAGCCTGAAACTGCAGCAGTCAACGAGGCAGCGCGTAGGCAATGATCGAATCGCCTGCCTTTGTGCCAGTCGACCCATGACCGCCGGCCACCACCACCAGATACTGCCGGCCATCCGCAGCTTGATACGTGGACGGCGTAGCCTGCCCGCCCGCCGGCAGACGATCGCGCCAAATTTCGCGGCCTGTGCGAAGATCATAGCCTCGGACGTAGTTGTCCATCGTGCCGCTGAGGAAGGCGACACCGCCCGCGGTGACAATGGGGCCGCCAATGCCTGGGACTCCCATCTTGAACGGCAGCGGGACAGGAGAAAGGTCGCGAACGGTGCCGTTGACATGGCGGTATACCGTCTTGCCCGTTCTTAAATCCACGCCAGCGACGTACCCCCAGGGTGGCCGCTGGCACGGCAGATCGAGAAAGGAGTAAAACGGGCCCATCTTGGCGGCGAATGGAGCGCCGAAGTTTTCATTGAACACCGGCGCGCCCTTTTTGCTGACAACGCGGGTTGTGGCGTCTGGCCTGGGCAGCAGTTGCGAGGTGAAAGCCAGATAGACCGGCATGGCGAAGGCAATGTCGTGTTGTGGATCGACGGCAAGAGCGCCCCAGTTGAAGACGCCGAAGTTGCCCGGATAGACGATGCTGCCCCGGAGCGAAGGCGGGGTGAACGCACCGTCGTATCGGAGTTGATGGAAGCGAATGCGGCAGTAAAGCTGGTCTATGGGGGTGGCGCCCCACATGTCTGCTCCGGTAAGTGGTTTTGGCCTGAACGACACCGCGGAGTGTGGCTGCGTTGGCGATGTGTGGTCCCCGCCGACAGCGCCCTGCGGCGCAGGCTCTTCCTTGACCGGCAAAACGGGTTCGCCGGTAAGGCGGTTCAGGACGAACACCTCTCCCTGCTTGGTGGGAGCCACCAGGGCCGGGACCTCTCGCCCGTTGATCGTCAGATCAACCAGACTCGGCTGAGCTGGCACGTCGTAGTCCCATAGGTCGTGATGAACGGTCTGGAAGACCCACGCCACCTGTCCCGTGTCGGCATGCAGCGCCAGGATCGAGGACGAAAACCGCTCGCTATTCGGTCCGCGGTTGGCGCCGAACTGATCGGGCGACTCGTTCCCCATTGGAAAATAGATCAGCCCGAGCTTGGGGTCATAACTGGCGACACTCCACGAGTTGGGAGCATTGTGGGAATAGGTCTGGCCGTTGGGAATTGGAGCGGTCGCATCCGGGTTTTTGCTGTCGAAATTCCAAACCAGTGCCCCCGTATAGGCGTTGAAGGCCCTGATCACGCCTGATGGCGACGTCGTCGCAACATTGTCGTTGACTGCTCCGGCGACGACGATCAGGTTCCCAGCGACAACTGGAGGAGACGTCGAATAAAACGAGCCGGGCGTGACGTTGGGCATGTTGGCCCATAGGTTTACCGTGCCGTCCGCACCGCCGAAACCGGGACAAAGCTTGCCGGAGTCGGCGCTGATCGAGATCAGTCGGCCATCCGACGTGGGGACGAAAAGTCGCCTGGTACATTCGGCGCTCAGGGTCACGTGCGCTGGAGCCTGCTCGCGGTCGACCACCGGATTGGGAGCTCCAGCTTGCGCGTGCCCGGTCACCACATTCTGCGGTACGCCAGCGGCCTGGGTCGTCACTTCGTCGACGCTCTGCTGGAGATCGGCGGCAGCCTTGGCGCCGGCCGCGGCCGAGTCAGGCGCGAGGGAGACTTCCGGCGGCAGGCCGGCCGGTGTGACCTCCTGGTAGGCCACGCCTCGGCAGGTCATATGCTGGGTGGTGTCCCGAGGCGGCTGCTTGAGCTTGGGGTCGAACCGCCATTTCTCTTTGCCTGTCTCGGGATCGAGGGCTATCACCGTGCTGAACGGAGTGCAAATGTAGACCGTGCCGTTGACCATAAGCGGAGTGACCTCATAGGTCGTTTCCTGGGGATCGTTCTGGTCACGTATCTGTCCGGTCTTGTAGGTCCACGCGACTTTTAGCTTGTCGACGTTCGCCGGCGTGATTTGAGCGAGCGGCGAGAAGCGCTGGCCCATCGAGGTGCGGCCATAGGCGACCCATTGCCCGGGCGGAATTCCCTCGTCCGTTGCCGCCGCCGCCGCCGCCATGCGCTCCTGATTGAATGTGCCAGAAACGTCGTCTGGATCCTGAAACATCGAATAGACGCCTACAGCTGCCGCCAACACGATGACTGCGGCGAGCGCTGCATTGTTGGCGTCAAACCCGGCCGTGATCCGATAGGGCGCGTTGAAGCCATTTATGATGGCCGGCAGGAGTACGAGGATACCGAGAACCAGCAGCATCCCGCCCCGCGGTGCTAGCGCCCACCAGTTGAAGCCAACTTCCCATAAGGCCCAACACAGCGTGGCCAGGATCGCCACCGCGTAAAGGCCCGCTCCAGCCGGTCTGCGCATCGCGATCAACACCCCGGACGCGGCGAGCATCGCGCCCAGCACAACATAAAACCAGCTACCGCCCAGGGCAGCCAACCAGAGGCCTCCGAGGACAAGGACAGCGCCTGTCAATATGATGATTGCCGAAAGCACAAGCCGATACATCGGGCAGCCTCCTGTTGGAAATGATTGATCGGCCCCGATCCGCGGCGGGGCGAAGGGCAATGTGCGCCAGGCTAGCCGGCGAACTTGCTGCTATGGGCGCGTATCAAGGGCGTGCGGGGTCTCTCCGCCCGATCCGCCCGCGGAAGACCCGGCGCCCCCAAGCACGACAAAGCCGGCGATCAGGACGACGACCACAATCAGGGCAATTGCTATTCCGCGAGTCACGTTCGGCTCCACACCTGCTTGGCCTGAGGTCCACCAGCTGATCTTGGCGGTCTACAAGCCTATTCATAAGGGGATCGGCACTGCCGGCGAGGGCCGTGGTAGGGCCGGAATGTATTGTCCGATGCTCGGTAAGATCGGTAGTGGTCATAGCACCATTGGACGTGCCGGCTGGATACGGGGCCATGCTGGTTGAGGGCGCCGCCGACAATGGCGCCCAAGGCGAATGCCGCTGGTGGAAACCACCATCCACTATATCGGCGATAACCCGGCCGATAATGCCGGTAGCCTCTGTGGCCGTGCCAGTATGCATGGTTCCGTCGCAGTATGAAGCGATGGCTATGGTGGTACCGCGCCTGCGTCACATAAGAAGGGACCGGCGCGCTCGAGATAACGGCCGGCGCAGCGACAGCTGAACCGACGGGTTGTGCCAGAAGCAGGCACACGACAAGGCCGCCGATGATTGTAGAACGAGTTAACATGAGTTCCTCCCGATACCGCTCTATAAGGGGCGAACCAGAGAGGATTGCGTTTGTTCCGTTCGACCGCTCAAGTTTATTTGACCATTTTTCCTCTGGCCCCGATCATGCTGTGGAAGCGGTCGCATCCCTTCATTGTCGAAATTCCGCCCCAGGGTTGCGCTGCTATATGGTTGGGCAGTGCCGTTGCGGCCTGCTTTCGATGCAGTGCAACGACAGCTCGAGAGTGACACTCTCTGGAACAAATCCGGCCGCTATCTTTAGGCGCTTGGCTCCCAAACGCGTGAGCACTCGTCAACGAAACGGCCCGGCCGCTACGACGCATCTGCTGTTCAGCCGGCTGCACCGTGACACGAGATCCCCGGCCTGGTGGGCGATTGATTGCCGACGCGAGGGCTGGGGTTATGCGGTCGCAAGCCGGATTCGGCTTGGACCTCCACCTGAATTGGGCTTGCGAAAGGTCCGGAACGACCTGGTACCCATCTGGCTGTGTGCTTTCGCTGGTCAGCGGCGTTCTGGTGGCAGGCTGGATTGGGTGGGATGAGACGCGCCGCCCGCAACCAATGTGGATCATGAACATCGTCTGGCCCGTCGCCGCGCTTTTCGGAACGGTGCTGTTGTTGTGGGGCTACTTGAAATTCGGAAGATCTCCTGCCGGCAGCGCGACCAAGTCTCGGCGGAGCACGCCCGACACACCCTTCTCTGTGATGGTCGGCAAGGGCGCGCTGCATTGTGGGGCCGGTTGCACCTTGGGTGACATCGTGGCGGAATCGCTCGCAACGTTTTTTCCCGGCGTGGCGCTCTGGTTCGGATGGCGCAATTTGTTTGACGAGAAGATGTTCGCTGTCTGGATCTTGGACTACATGCTCGCCTTCCTCCTCGGCGTCGCCTTTCAATATTTCACCATCAGGCCGATGCGGGGTCTCTCGGTGAGGGATGGCCTGATTGAGGCGCTGAAGGCCGACGCGCTGTCGCTGACGGCATGGCAAGTCGGCATGTACGGTTTCATGGCATTCGCCCAGTTCGGAGTCTTTCGGCCGGTTCTCGGCTTCTCGCTGGCAGCTGACTCGGTCGAGTTCTGGTTCATGATGCAATTCGCCATGATCGCTGGTTTCTTGACCAGCTATCCCGTAAACTGGTGGCTGCTCAAGGCCGGCATCAAGGAAAAGATGTAGCCGCGGGCCGGTAAACCGCGAGCAGCCCTCGACTTGCTGGCCAGCTTCCTGTTCAAAGCGGACGTGCCAGTAGCGAGCGCCTCGACCTGGTCGTGGGTGACATAGATGGTGGTGGCGCTGAGGCGCTGGCAGAGTTGCATGGGCGCTATCGCTTGGCCCGTCAATTCTGCGTGTTCGGCGGTTACCGGCCTACATCCCTACATCGCATGACCTAAGTTCCGTATGGGAACGGTCACCGATCATTCCCGGCCGGACGCAGTGCTTTCACGACCTTTTGCGCTCGACGAATACTGTTCAGGGGCGGGGCTCCGCTTTGGCCGAAAGCGCAGTGGGATCCAGGAATCGCAGCTGCAAGGAGCGTGTTCTGAAGCGGGAACGTTCGCGTCCGCACAGCCCGATAAGAATTACAATGGAGTGCTGGCAACATGTCTCAGGATCAATATCTCAATGAACGGTTGGAGTGCCCCCCGCTGCCTGAAAATCAGGCTGCGGATCCCAAAAGATGTGTCCCTAAGCACTCCGATCGTCTGCAGTGACTGCGGAGAATATCTTGGAACGTGGGAGGAGTTGCAGGATGACTTCGAAAGGCAGGGCGGTTGTCGCGGTGCCTTTCGAATAGAATGGGGGCGGTTCAAGAAGGTCTGCTGAACTGCAAATGCGAGACTAATCGCTAGTGCCCGATCCCCGGTCGAATTTACCCGCACGGAGGGGCAATAGCTGTGCTGGTCGCAATCAGTGGGCGGTGAAGCCGCAGGATTGAACCGTTTGGCCTGGGCTCTCTGTGCCATTACGGTTCGGCCAGGATGCGGAGCGACCGCGCCGGAAGCCTGGGCAGATGAAGCTTTGGGTCGACCTTAATGCTGCGCAGCTTGCTCTTCGCCGACCTTGATCACTTTCAGCTAAGGCATCGTTGCTGCCTGATGGGCCGTCATGGCGGCCATGTTCATGTTCAGGTGGCCCATGATCCAGATTGAACCCAAAACCACCAGCGCCACGATCAGGACGCCGAAGGCGAGGGCCAGCACATTGTTGGTATTGTCGGGGCCTGTGGTGAGGTGCAGGAAGAAGACGAGGTGCACGCCCATCTGCGCGATGGCGAGCACCGTCAGGGCTGAGATCACCGCCGGCTGGTAGATCAGGTCGGTTTGCGCGGCGAGGAAGGAGGCGACGGTCAACAGGATCGCCAGGCCGAAGCCGAGCAGGTAACCCGTAAGGCCGCCCGCGAGCTCATGTTCCTCGATGCGCTCTTCACCCGGTGCCACGTCGCGATGATCGAGCGGCTGGTCGTTGCGAGTGTCCGTTTCGCTCATCACGATGCTCCCAGCAGGTAGACCAGCGTGAAGATGGCGACCCAGATGATGTCTAGCGCGTGCCAGAAAAGGCTGAAGCAATGCACCCGGCGCAAGATCTCCGGCCGGAACCCCTTCACCCAAAGCTGAGCCATCATTGTGCCGAGCCACAGCAGGCCGAGCGCGACATGGGTGCCGTGGCAGCCGACAAGGGCGAAGAAGGCGGAGAGGAAGGCGCTGCGCGACGGGCCGGCCTGCTCGTTCACCATCGTTGCGAACTCCTGCACTTCAAGGAACAGGAAGGCCGCGCCGAAGAAGCCGGTGATAAGCAGCCAGAATTGAGCGGCGGCCATCGACCGGCGACGAGTCGCCAACATTGCCAGGCCACCGGTGAAGCTCGACGTGAGCAGCAGACCCGTCTGCGCCGCGACGCGCGTGAGGTCGAACAGGTCCTTGCCTGTCGGTCCGTCGGCCGTCGCCTTGGAGAGGACAGCGTAAGCCGCAAAGAAAGCCGAGAACATGATGATGTCGGACAGGAGGAAGATCCAGAATCCGTAGGCCACGGTGACGAACTTCGAGGCCGGGCCGCCCTCGCCGTGCCCGGTCGCCGAGAACAGGCCAAGCCCGTGGCTGCGGCCCAGCCGATAAGGATCGCGCGGTGCGCTGCCAGCCGTGATGTCGCTCATGCCGGACGCTCCCGGCTTCGCATCCAGGCAAGCTGCGCCGCCCGGCTGCCGCGATCGATGCGTTCAACCTCGCTGGCGGGAATTTCATAGTCGCCATGCTCGCGCCACGCGAACACGACGAAAGTGATGTAGGCGCCGATGAAGCCGAGGATGGCCAGCCACCAGATGTGCCAGATCAGCGCAAAGCCGATCGCCGTGCTGAAGAAGGCGGTGACGAATCCCGTCGGGCTGTTGCGCGGCATCTCGATCGGTTCGTAGTCCTCTTCGGTTTCTGGCGTCTGCGCGTCGACAGCCCTTTGCTTGATGGTCCAGTAGGGCTCCTCGTTTTCGACATGCGGCAGCCGCGAATAGTTGAACACGGGTGGCGGGGAGGGCGTCGACCACTCCAGCGAGCGTCCGTCCCAAGGGTCGCCCGTCTCGTCGCGCAACGCGTCGCGATGCCTGAACGAAACGATGAGCTGCGTGACCTGGCACGCGGCGCCGAGGATCATCACCGCAATGCCGAAAGCCGCCACCATCAACCATGGCGTCCAGAGGTCCATGTCGATGTGCTGCAGGCGCCGGGTCATGCCGAGCAGCCCGACAATGTAGAGCGGCACGAAGACCAGCACGTAACCGGCAAGCGTGAACCAGAATGCCGCCTTGCCCCAGCCTTCATGCAAGCGGAAGCCGAAGGCCTTCGGGAACCAGTAGGTGAACCCGGCGAACGCGGCGAACAGGACGCCCGAGATGATGACGTTGTGGAAATGCGCCACGAGGAAGAGCGAGTTGTGCAGCATGAAGTCGGCCGGCGGAACGGCGAGCAGCACGCCCGTCATGCCGCCGATGATGAACGTGGTGACAAAGGCCAGCGCCCACAGCATCGGCGTGTCGAAGCGCACCCGCCCGCCATACATGGTGAAAAGCCAGTTGTAGATCTTGACCCCGGTGCCGACGGCGATGACCGAGGTGGCGATGCCGAAGGCTGCGTTGACGTCGGCCCCGGCGCCCATGGTGAAGAAATGATGCAGCCACACCGTGAAGGAGACGATGCAGATGAACATCGTCGCGGCGACCATGGAGCGGTAGCCGAAGAGCGGCTTCGACGAGAAGGTGGAGAAGATCTCCGAATAGATGCCGAAGGCGGGCAGCACGAGGATGTAGACTTCCGGATGGCCCCAGGCCCAGATGAGGTTGACGAACATCATCTGGTTGCCGCCGGCTTCGTTGGTGAAAAAGTGAAAGCCGACATAGCGGTCGAGCGTCAGCATGGCGAGCGTGGCGGTCAGGATCGGGAAGGCCGCAACGATCAGCAGGTTGGAGGCGAGTGACGTCCAGCAGAACATAGGCATGCGCAGATAGCCCATGCCGGGTGCGCGAATCTTGAGGATCGTCGTCACTAGGTTGACGCCGGTGAGTAGCGTGCCGACGCCGGAGATCTGGATCGACCAGAGATAATAATC